>JAPLGY010000337.1 GCA_026389955.1 Caldilinea sp.
CATGGCGTGCAGCTGGCGCGCATGGGGCACGAACTGCTGGCGCTGGTTGAAAAGGCGGAGATTCCGGTGGTCACCACCCTGCTGGGTACCGGCAACATCCCCGAGAGCCATCCGCTGAGCCTGGGGATGGGGGGGATGCACGGCGAGGCCTACGCCAACCAGGCGGTGCAGTCCTGCGATGTGTTGATCGCGGTTGGGATGCGTTTCGACGACCGCATCACCGGCCGGCTGGACAAATTTGCCAAACAGGCCAAGGTCATCCACTTCGAGCTGGATCGGGCGGAGGTCGGCAAAAATATCGTGCCCGATGTGCCGGTGATCGGCGACCTGGCGGAGACGTTGCCGGCGCTGCTGCCGCTGATCGAAGAGCGCCGCCACCAGCCCTGGCTGCAGCAGCTCAAGGAGTGGAAGGGAGAGACGGCCCAGACCGACATCCTCAACTACGAAGTCGACGAACTGATCCCGCCCTATGTGATTCGCCAGCTCTGGTTTGCCACCCACAACGCTCCGGGCGGTCCGCCGATCATCGTGACCGACGTCGGCCAGCACCAGATGTGGGAGTGCCAGTATTTCACGCACGACCATGTGGGGCAGCTGCTCACCAGCGGCGGGTTGGGGACGATGGGCTTTGCCCTGCCGGCGGCCATCGGTGCCCAGATGGCCTACCCCGATCGGCTGGTCTGGGCCGTGGCCGGCGACGGCGGCTTTCAGATGACGCTGCAGGAGCTGGCTGTGATCAAACAGGAGCACAACCTGCCGGTCAAGGTCGCAATCATCAACAACGGCTTTCTGGGCATGGTGCGTCAGTGGCAGCAGTTTTTTTACGACAAACGCTACACAGGCACGCCGGTCTGGTCGCCTGATTTCGTCCAGCTGGCTGCGGCCTATCAGATTCCGGCGCTGGCAGTGACCCGACCCGACGAAGTAGGGCCTGCCCTGGAGAAGGCGATCGCGACCCCAGGCCCTTTCTTGATCGACTTCCGGGTCAAAGAAGAGGTGAACGTCTATCCGATGGTGGCACCCGGTGCAGCGGTCGACCAGTTGATTCGCCGCCCCAAGCCTGCCGTCATGCAAGAATACAGCGGTGTGCAGCCGAGTTGGTAACCACAAACAAGACAGAGGGTGGACGATGAAATACACATTGATTGCCTGGATGCGGGACAAGCCCGGTGTGTTGAGCCGGGTGGCGGGGATGATGCGGCGCCGCAATTTTAATATCGACAGCCTGCAGGTTGGCCACAGCGAAGCGCCCGGGATCAGCCGGATGACCTTTGTGGTGGACGGCAACGACCGGATGGTCGACCAGGTCATCCAGCAACTGCGCAAGCTGGTTGACGTCACGCAGGTGGAGAACATCTCGGAACAGCCGATCGTGGCGCGCGAGATGGCGATGGTGCGGGTTGCGACCAACGCCGACACGCGGGCGGAGATCGTTCAGATCGTCAACATTTACCGCGGCGAGATCGTCGACGTGGCACTTGACTCGATGATCGTCCAGATCGTCGGTTCGGAAGATCGGGTGGCGTCGCTGGTCGATCTATTGGACAACTTTGGCATTCTCGAGATGGTGCGCACCGGGCCAGTGGCGATGGCGCGCGGGCGTCTTGAGCGTTCTCGGCGGCGGGGGACGGCGGTCTGGCGCGCCCAGGCCGATGGCCGTGATGCGGTCTCGACCGAGCGCTTCAAGACCGGGGGAGTGTAGCGGTCAAGGGGGGCCGGTCTGAAGCTGTCGGGCGCCCTTTGCATCTTTGCCGCTCTGCGGCTACGTTTTAACGCTGACAATTCACAAACCATTCAACAGCAGGAAGAGCAATCATGGCAAAAATTTTTTACGAAAACCAGGCAAATCTTGAGGACATCCGCGACAAAAAGATCGCCGTGTTGGGCTATGGCAGCCAGGGGCATGCCCATTCGCTCAACTTGCGCGACAGCGGCATGGACGTGCGGATCGGCCTCTATCCGGGCAGCAAGAGCTGGGCCAAGGCGGAAGCCGACGGGCTGCGCGTGCTGAGCGCTGCCGAGGCCTGCGCCGAAGCTGACATGATCATGGTGACGCTGCCCGACCCGATCCAGGGCAAGGTCTACGAGCAGGAGATTGCCCCCAATCTGAAGGCAGGGGACACCCTGATGTTTGCCCACGGTTTCAACATCCGGTTTGGCATGATCCAGCCGCCGGCGGAGATCGATGTGACGATGGTGGCCCCCAAGGCGCCCGGACACCGGGTGCGTGAGGTCTTCAAGGAGGGGTCAGGGGTGCCGGCGTTGGTGGCGGTGCACCAGGATGCCAGCGGCAAGGCGCTGCAGAATGCCCTGGCCTATGCCAAGGGCATCGGCTCCACCCGTGCGGGCGTGCTGGAGACCACCTTTGCCGAGGAGACCGAGACCGACCTCTTCGGCGAGCAGGCGGTGTTGTGTGGCGGCGTCAGCGAGCTGGTCAAAGCGGGCTTTCAGACGCTGGTCGATGCGGGCTACCAGCCGGAGATCGCCTATTTCGAGTGCATGCACGAGCTCAAGCTGATCGTCGATCTGATGTATCAGGGGGGGCTGAGCTACATGCGCTACAGCATCAGCGACACTGCCGAGTGGGGCGACTACAAAAGCGGCCCGCGGGTGATCACCGACGAAACGCGCGCGTCCATGCGCCGGATCCTGCAGGAGATCCAGAGCGGTGCCTTTGCCGAGGAGTGGATGGACGAATACCACAGTGGCGGCAAACAATTTTATGCTACCCGCAGCCGCGAGCAGGGCCAGCCGATCGAGGTCGTCGGCAAGCAGCTGCGGCGGATGATGACGTTCTTGAATGCCAAGGAAGTGAACTAAGGGTGTCGGCAGTTGGGAAGGGGGAATCCATGAGCAACGCGCCCGTTGTTGAAGCAGAAGAGCAGGGGGGCAGCGACGAAATTCCTGCGGTAGACGTGGAAGTGTTCCGTATTCACGACCCGGCGGCCCACGCGCGCGCCATCGCCCACGGCAGCACTGTGCTGATCTTTGACACCACGCTGCGGGACGGCGAACAGAGCCCTGGTGCCACGCTCAACACCCAGGAAAAGTTGGAGATCGCCGGCCAGCTGGCCCGGCTCGGCGTCGATATCATGGAGGCGGGGTTTCCGGCTGCGAGCCCAGGAGACCTGGAGGCGGTCAGGCGGATCGCCGACACGGTCGGGCGGCGCCCGCGGCGCGACAAAAGCGGCGCGTGGGGTGCACCGCCGGTGATCGCCGGGTTGGCCCGTGCCAACAAGAACGACATCGACAAGGCCTGGGAAGCGGTCCAGGGGGCGGTGCGCCCGCGCATCCACACCTTCCTGGCGACCAGCGACATCCACATGCAGCACAAGCTGCGCATGACGCGCAGCGAGGTGCTGGAGACCGTCGGTGACATGGTGCACTATGCGCGCAGCCTCTGCACCGACATCGAATTCAGCCCCGAGGACGGCGGGCGCAGCGACCCGGCTTTCTTGATCCAGGTGCTCGCCGTCGCCATCCGGGCTGGCGCAACCACCCTCAACATCCCGGACACCGTCGGCTACACAACCCCAGAAGAATACGGCGCCCTGATTCGCTATCTGCGCGAAAATACGCCGGGCGGGCAGGAGGTCATCTTCTCCTGCCACTGCCACAACGATCTGGGGCTGGCGACCGCCAATACACTGGCCGGGGTCCAGAACGGCGCCCGCCAGATCGAAGTGACGATCAACGGGATCGGCGAGCGGGCCGGCAACACCAGCCTGGAAGAAACCGTGATGGCGCTGCATGTGCGGCCGCAGACCTACCACCTGGACTCCAACATCCTCACCCAGGAGATCCACCGGACCAGCGACATGGTCAGCCGCTATACTGGCATGGTGATCCAGCCCAACAAGGCGATCGTCGGCGCCAATGCCTTTGCGCACGAGGCTGGCATCCACCAGGATGGCATGCTCAAGCACAAGCGGACCTACGAGATCATGGACGCCTCCACCATCGGTCTGAACACCAGCAAGCTGGTGCTGGGCAAGCACTCGGGCAAACATGCGCTGGCGCGCAAGCTGGAAAGCATGGGCTACCACCTCAGCCAGGACGAACTCAAGGAGATCTTTGGCCGCTTCAAGGAGCTGGCCGACAAAAAAAAGACCGTGACCGAGGTCGACCTGGAAGCCCTGGTGGGGGACGAGCTCTACCAGCCGGTCGAAGCCTGGGAGCTGCTCGATGTGCAGGTGCACTCGGGGACGGCCATGACCCCGACTGCGGTCGTGAAACTCAAAGAGAGCGTCAGCGGGGAGGTCAAGCTGGGGGCTGCCATCGGGACAGGCCCGGTCGACGCCGTCTATCGGGCGATCAACGAAGTGGTGCAGGTGCCCAACAACCTGGTCGAGTTTTTGGTCCAGGCGATCACCGAGGGGATGGACGCCAACGGCGATGTTACGATCCGGATCGAGGTGCCTGACAGCCGCGGCTACAGCGAGACTGCGCAGGGGCGCCAACGGCGGCGGCTGTTCAGCGGCCGCGGGGTCGAGACCGACATTCTTGTGGCCAGCGCCAAAGCCTACATGCAGGCGCTCAACAAGATGATCGACGCGCTCAAGCACGAAAAAGAGATGCCCAGCGGACAGATCACCGACGAACTGGTGATCGAAGCCGGGATTTAGAGGGGCGGGGCTCCTTCTGGCAGCGCCGCAGTCTTTCTGGGGCGCTACCAGAAGGGGGTGAGTGTGGGCGGGGCAGCGCTGCCAGAAGGCCGGGGGCTTCCCCCCCGATAGCCGGGGTGTCCTTCCCCGCCGGGCAGCCCCTGTTCGATCAGCGCTATCTTGTCCCGGTGAATTTTGCTGGGCGGGCCGCCGAAACGTGAGCGCGCAAAGAGGCTGATGTCGTGGCGCGACTGCTGGCGTTCGGCCAGGTCGGCCAGAATTTCGCCGATCACGCTGGCAAATTTGTAGCCGTGGCCAGAGCAGGCCGAGGCAAAGCTGACCTGTGGAAACTCAGGGTGCAGGTCGACGATGAAGTGGCCGTCGGGCGCGTTGGTGAACATGCATTCCTTGAGCGTCAGGGTTGGGCCGGTAGCCCGTGGAAAATAGCGCGCCGCAAACTCGCGCAGCAGCTCCTCATCTGCCCGGCTGGGCCCCCGCCGGATCTGGTCGGGCCGCCCCTGTTCTTCCAAATGGTGGTACTTGCCAAATTTGAAGCCGGGCACCCCAAAGACGGGAAAGCCGTAAAAGCGTCCTTCGTCGACCAGACAGTTGAAGACCGGAAAACTGTCCGGCTGAAAATACTCGGGCCGCTCGGGCTGCATCCAGATCAGCACCTGCAGCTCGGGGGTGCCGGTCTCGTAGTCGGAGCGCACCGAGACCACTCCCGGCAGGGCTTTGAGCATGCCCATCGCCTCGCCCGCCAGCTTGGAAAGCACAACGAGGTCGTGGCCCGCAAGAGAAATATCAAGCTGCTTCCC
>JAPLGY010000334.1 GCA_026389955.1 Caldilinea sp.
CGCTCCCCTGTGCCGCGCTCCCCTGTGCCGCGCTGTCCGCAAAAAACGACCCCAACGCCCAGCTGCTCTCTGTTGCGCTGTCGGCGATCAGCTCTAAAATGGGCTGGGGCAATGCGAGCGCCCGTTTTTGCAGCAAGCGAAAGAGATGGCCCGTCGCCTCGGCGTCGTCAGGAGCCCGGTGAGCATCGACCAGAGGAATGCCCAGGTAGAGACAGAGCTCCCCGAGGTTGTAGCTGGTGGCCGCAGGCAGCAGGATGGTCGCGAGTTCGACCGTGTCATAGGCAGGGCGTTGAAAATGGACACCCGCTGCCCGCAAAAATCCCAAGTCGAACGCGGCGTTGTGGGCGATCACGGCGCTGACCTCGCTGCTGACAAAGGCACGCAGCTCGGGCAGCAGCCGATCCAGCGTCGGGGCGGCTGCGACATCGTCGTCGTGAATCCCTGTGATCTGGGTGATCCGCGGCGGGATTGCCCGCAATGGGTTGACCAGGCTGCTGAAGCGGGCCAGAATCCGGTCGCCGGTGAATTTGACAGCCCCAATTTCGATGATGCTCTCTTGGCTGGCGTCGAGGCCAGTGGTCTCCAAATCTAGCGCAACATATACACGCTCTGGCATAAACGAGGCTTTCTTGCTACACACGGTCAGCCATCGCACAAAACCGTGTGAAATGCACTGAAGGGCCATACGACATTTCTAAAAGTATACCAGCGTCCTCCAGATGTAACATAATCCCCACGGCGAACGGCGAACGCCGGGAAAATCTCGTCTCCCCAGCTTCTGGAAAAGCTGGGCCTTCTCGCGGGCGGGCCTTTGTCCAAAATTCGTTCCCCTCGTGAAGGGGTTTCCCCAACATCCCGCACAGGGGCTGTGCGGGATCGTGTATGGTACAATAGAGACAGGGCAATGTTCCGTCTGCTCTTTGGGTACACCGGCTGCGGCCCAGATCCGTCCGCTTCGCAATCCAGGCAACCTGCAGGAGGTTGAAGATAGCAACCCCAGACAGCATCCTCCCCCCAGACAGCGCAGAGGCCGGCAAACCGGCGGCACCGGGCACAGGGCTGCCCCCCGATTTCACCTTTTCTCAGTCCAGCCTGCAAGCCTTTGAAGAGTGCCCGCGGCGGTTCTGGCTGACCTATCTCGAACAGCTGCCCTGGCCCGCCCTGGAGGCGACGCCGGTTCAAGAGCACGAGGCGTGGATGCGCATGGGCGAGCGTTTTCATCGGCTCGTGCAGCGCGCTGAAATCGGCATCGATCCAGCCTCGATTGCCGCCGGGCTTGAACCGCCGCTCTCCACCTGGTTTGCCGCCTACCAAAGCGACCGTCCCAGCGACCTGCCCGACTCCTACAAAGCAGTCGAGCAGGTGCTTTCCCTCAGCCTGCCCTCTGTCGGCAGGATTGCTGCCAAATATGACCTGATCGCGGCCGAGCCCGGCGGTCGCGCGGTGATTGTCGACTGGAAAACTGCGCGGCGTCGTTCTGAGCCGGCTGCGCTGCGCCGGCGCTGGCAGAGCATTCTCTACCCCTATCTTCTGGTCGAAGCCAGCGCCAATCTGCCTTGGGGAGCGCTGCATCCCGAACAGGTGGAGATGTGCTACTGGTTCACCGCCGCACCCGGCCAGCCGATCCGCTTTCGCTACGATGCAGCCCAGCATGCGGCCAATCAGCGACGGATCCAGGAGCTTTTGCACCGGCTGCTTGCCGGCCAGAGCGAAGCCGATTTTCCCAAAGTTGCCGACACCGCTGCCAACCGCCGCCGTTTTTGTGCCTACTGTGTCTATCGCAGCCGCTGCAACCGCGGCGATGTTGCCGGCACCCTCGACCTGTTCGACGACGAAGAGGAATTTTTTGCGGTCGCCCCCGAAAAAGCCCTGGCCTTTCATCTGGATGACATTCCAGAACTGGCCTTTTGACCCCAACGCAGGGGGCTGCCAGTTTCTCCTGCAAGCGCCACACGCCCTCCGGCAGCAGAGCTGGTTTTACATCCCGGGACCAAAGTGGTGGCCGCGTCTTTTTTTGCTGGGCCTGTTGTGGGTCGCCTTTGCCCACACCGCCATCGGCCTGGACGCCAAAGATCTGTGGTGGGACGAAAGTCTGAGCCTGCAGCGCGCCGAAGAAGATCTGGGTGACCTCGTGCGCGGGGTCATTTGGATTTCTGACGGCTTCACCCAGCTGGAGACCATCGACCAGCACCCGTTCTTCTCTTTCTGGCTGCAAAGTCTTCTGATCCGAGCTGCCGGCGACAGCGTCTATGTGCTGCGGTACCTGTCGGCGCTGGCGGCTGTCCTCTTCACAGCCGGGGTCTATCTTTGGGCTCGCTGGCTGGAACGCCATGACCTGGCGCTGCCCGCCACAGCCTGGTGGGCGACAGCGCTTGCAGCGGTCAATCCGTTTCTGCTCTGGTACGGCCAGGAGGCCCGCCCCTACGCGCTCTGGGCAGCGCTCATCCCGCTCGCCGCCTACTTGTTGCTGCGTGCCACAGAGAACGCCAGAGTGCAGGTGCCTTCCCTGTGCGGGTTCGTCGCCGTCGCCACTCTGGCGATCCTCACCCATTACTACGCCTTTTTTTTGCTTCTGCCCTCCCTCGCTTTGCTGATGTGGAGTTCTCTGCGCCAACGCATCCGCTTCGGCCTTCTGGCAGCGGGTGTCCTTGCGCTGATTGGGGCAGCCCTCGGCGGCTCTGCGCTCTGGAGCGCTGTCCGCCAGCAGGCCGGGCAAAATTTTGCCCCGGTCACGCTGGACATCCTGCTGCTCGACCTGCTCAATGCCTTCAGCCTCGGACCCAGCAGCGACCCGGCCCTGGCCTGGCCCCTCAATCTGCTTTTTGCAGCCCTGATCCTGCTCGGCGCCCGCTGGGGAGTCCGCTCCCGAGATGCCTGGCGGCGCGGCGGCTGGATCTTGCCGGCAGGGCTGATCCTGCCAATTCTGGGGGTCCACCTGCTGGGCTATGTCCAACCCCTTTACATGAACTCGCGCCACCTGGGCATGCTGGCGGGGCTGGCCGTGCTCCTGACCGGGGCGGGGCTGGCCATAGTCGCTCATTGGAATCGGTGGCTGCTCTGGCTTCTGGCCCTTTTGCTGGGGGCCGGAATCACCTGGAGTACGGTCAACTACTATTCACTCGACCGCTATGCCAAAGACGACTACTCCCATCTGGGCAACTATCTGGAGGGACGGGTCATGCCGGGCGATGTTCTGCTCTACTACCCCCCCTCTTCCTGGAGAATTTTTGACTACTATCTGCCGGTAGCCCCAGTCTATGCCGCAGCCGCAGAAGGCGCCCGTCTGGGAATTTACGGGCTCCCCCTGCTCAATCAGCCGCCAGAAGCAACCTACCGCTGGCTGGCCGGCCTGGGCGAACGCTTTGACCGGGTCTGGGTCGTCAAATCGCGCACGCACCCTTATTTTGACCTCGAAGACACCGCCGAACGCTGGCTGCGCGATCATTTCCTGCGGGTACGCGATGTCGAATTTTTCAGCCAATCCATGCTGCGGGCACAGCTCTATCTGCCCACCATTCCGGTCTTTGAAGGAACGGCTCCCGCCATTCAAACCCCAGTGACCGCAGAGTTTGGCGGTCTGCTCCGTCTGGTGGGCTACGACGATGCGGTCGAGCCCGCCTCCGCCGCTCTGCCGACACAGCTGCGTCTGTACTGGCAGGTCACCCACAAACCAGAACGCCGCTACCGCTACATCTGGCGCCTGCTCGAACAGGAAAACTCTGGCCTGCTGCGGACATTGGCCACCGTAGAACGCGAGCCCTACGAGGGAGATATTCCTACCCTCTACTGGGACCCCGGAAAGACAATCCTCGAATATGTGGAGTTGCCGCCGGTGCCGCCAGCCAACCCCCACACCCCCCGCTTCTATGCGCTGCAGGTCTACGACGCCGAAACGCTGGAGAAATTGCCCGTGAGCGCGTCGGCCAACGCACTGCGCGCGCCGGATGGCGTGACCCTCTTCTTTCCGCTGCCGACACCATGAACGCCGCCCGCTGGATTTTTGTACTTTTTGGGGGATTGGGGCTGGCCTACAGCCTCGTCGTCCCCGCCTTTGAAACCCCCGACGAACCCTTCCACTATGCGTTTGCCCGCCATGTCGCCCAAGGCCAGGGCCTCCCTGTCCAGGAGCCGACCGCCCCGGGCCCGTGGGCACAGGAAGGCAGCCAGGCACCCCTCTATTATCTGATCGCTGGTGCCGCTACGGCAGCGATCGACCAGAGTGACTTTGCTGCGCTGGCAGTGGAAAATCCCCGCGCCAATATCGGTGACCCGCTGACCCCAGGCAACAAAAACTTCATGCTGACCTCCGGCCAGTGGCGCCCGCTGACCGGCAGCAACCTGGCCTTGCACGTCGGACGCTGGATCTCCCTGCTGTTGGGCGCTGCAACCCTGTGGGGAATCTATCGGCTGGCAGGTTTTGCGCTGCCCGCCCCGCTGCCGCTGGCAGCGCTGGCACTGGCAGCGACCATTCCCCAGTTCGTTTTTTTGAGCGCCTCCTTCTCGAACGACAACGCCGTGATCGCTGCCAGCACCCTGACCCTGGTCTGGCTGGCTCGCCTGCTGACCAAAGCCCCAGACGCCCGGATCCAACGCTGGGAATGGGGCGTGCTCGGCACAGCCCTGGGACTTGCTGCACTCAGCAAGCTGCAAGGGTTGGGGCTGCTGCCCCTGAGCGGGCTGGTAATTCTCTGGATCGCCTGGCAGCGTCGCCAGAAGCCGATCCTGGTGCAAGCAGTGGTGTGGGTGGGAATCCCCGCCTTGCTCATCGCAGGTTGGTGGTACGGACGCAACCTCGCGCTCTACGGCGACTGGAGCGGGCTCGCCCACCTGATGGAGATGAATGGACGCCGCCAGGAGCCCCTCTCCTGGCAGGCGTTCTGGCCAGAATTTGCCGGGCTGCGCTATTCTGCCTGGGGGCTGTTCGGGTGGTTCAACCTGCTGCTGCCCAGCTGGTTCTATGGGTGGATGGATCTGATCACCCTCGTTGGGATGGGGGGGGCGGCCATCGCCACCCTCCAACGCCTGCGCCCTGTCCTGCGGGATCGAGCGCAGCTGCGCTCGATCTCCCCCACCACGCAGGTGCTGCTGCTCTGCTGGCTGTGGCTGGCCATGATGGCTCTGCTGCTGCTCTTCTGGACGCTGCAAGCCACCGGCAGCCAGGGACGGCTGCTCTTTCCTGCTCTGGCCCCCTTCACCCTTCTGCTCGTGTGGGGCCTTCACAGCGGGCTGCAACGGCTGGCAGCCCCTCTGCAGCGGCTGGCCTGGCTCCTCCTGCCCACCCTGCTGGCGGCCATGTCCCTCTATGCCCTGCTCTGGCTGCTCCCCACCGCCTACTCCCCCCCCCCACCGGTCGCCGCTGTAGATGCCGAGGCGACCCCGCTCGACCTGCGCTATGGGCAAAACCAATCTCTGCGCCTGCTCGGCGTCCGCCTGGCCACATCCCGCCTGCGCGCCGGTACCCCCCTGCCGGTCACCCTGTATCTGCGCACAGACCGGCCGCTGGAGAACAACTATCAACTTTTTATGCAATTACTAGACGAAAACAATCAAGAAATCGCCAATCTGACCACCCACCCGGGGTGGGGGCGGCGGCCGACCCGCCAGTGGAAAGCAGGTGCGATCTATGCTGACAGCTACGAACTGGCGATCGACAGGCCGGTCGCTGCCGGAGCGCCGCTGGCCGCTCGGCTCTATGTGGGCTTCATCGACCCCCAGACCGAGGCAGCAAAGACCTATCTGCCCCTCCCTGCCTACACAGCCGGGGGAGAGGAGCTCACGCCGTTGATTGGCACAGTGGTGATCGAGCCGGCCCGGAGCAGTGCGCTGGCTGGCCGGGCTGTCGGCAGCGAGTTTGGGGCTGTCATTCGGCTGGCCAGCCAGGCGACCACCCTCATCACAGCGACCGCCACCCTCTCGGTCACGCTGGATTGGGAGGCGATTGGAACGCCAGCCACCGATTACACTGCGTTTGTCCATGTTCTGGACGCCAACGGACAGCGCGTCGCCGGCGATGACCGGGCACCAGCGGGGGAACGTTTTCCAACCCGCTACTGGCGCGCCGGCGACCGGATTCAAAGCCAGTTTGCGGTTGTGCTGGGAGAAACGGCGCCCCCGACAGCCCGCCCCTACAGCGTGTGGGTGGGTCTGTACGAATCTGCCAGTGCAGGAAGCGTGCGCCTGCCGGTGACAGCTGCTGCGGGGTTGCCTGCGGGCGACGGCCAGGTTCAGATCACCACCGTGGAGCCGAGCCCGGCCGGGCGGTGAGCCTGTTGGGCCAGGGGCCGCTGCCAACCTTGGCTGGCCAGCGGCTCAAGGCACCACAATCACGGTGACGCTCATGGCGTCGAGCCAATCTGCGGCGGCGACCGGCAACAGCACAGACCCGCTGCGCGTCTGGGCCAATGCAACGGCCAGCGCGGCAGCGGTCGGGTAGTGCTGCACCACCACAGCCGGGAACTGTTCCCCCAAAGTCGTCAGCGCTTCGGTCAGTTGAGGGTGGAGCTCGGCCAGTGTCCAGACCTGAATCGGGGTGGAGCGCGGGCGGGTCAGCTGGTTTGCCAGCTGGAGCGCGTGGGCAGAGGGAGCGTCCCCCAGATAGACGACCGTAAAGGGTTCCCCCAGGGGCTGCTGGGCGGCTTGCAGAATCACCGGGCGTTGGGTGTTGCGTGCGACCGCCTGGGCCGTCGAACCGGTGCGCTTGCCAGGGGTCGTGCCGACCCGTCCCAGGCTGATCATTTGGGCTGTCGAGCCGGCAGAGAGCAACTCTTGGGTCACACCGCCGCGCACCACCTGAAAAGACCAGGAGACGCGCCGCTGTCCGGCAATGTCTGCCATGCTCTTGCGCAGCCGAGTCGCCTGCACACGAAAATCACGCTCCATACGGGCCTGCTCCAGCCGGCGTGGGTTGGCGGTAAACAGACCGATTTCCAGGCCAAAGGGCATGCCGCAAAGATGGAGAAGATTGACATCTTCGACATAAATTCCCCGCAATTCCAGATGAAGCACAGCAGCCAGCTCGGCGGCAGCCATCAAGGCAGCTGTACTGTGCGACGAGGAATCCAGTGCGACCAGAATGTAATCGGGAGCGGTGCTGGCACCGTTCTCTCCTTCACGCATTACAAAACTCCTGAACTTTCTGAACGAATTGCCATGGTCTGTGCGCCCTCTACTCCAACTTGGGGGAGTCTTCTGAATTCTCTGCTGCCTTGGCTTTGGGCGATCGCTCCTTGCGTTCGAGTGCATGCCGCTTTTTGGCCATCTGCGCCAGCCGGTTGACGACAGCCCAGTTGACCGTGCCGCGCGGGTAGCGCCCCCGTCGGTCGGGGGTGCCGGCGGGCAGCCCTGTCAACAGCTCGATCCCCTCGTCGACATGGGCTATCGGATAGATCTGGAACTGGCCTGCCGAGACCGCCTCCACCACATCGCTGCGCAGCATCAAGTTTTTGACATTGGTCTCTGGGATCAAGACTCCCTGCTCGCCGGTCAGCCCTCGCTCCCGGCACAGATCGAAAAAGCCTTCAATCTTTTCGTTGACCCCGCCGATCGCCTGGACACGCCCAAACTGGTCGACCGAACCCGTCACGGCGATCGACTGTTTGATGGGGATCCGGCCAATCGCCGAAAGCAGCGCGTAAAGTTCGGTCGAAGAGGCGCTGTCACCGTCCACCCCCCCATACGATTGCTCAAAAACGAGGCTGGCGGAGAGAGCCAGCGGCTCGTCGACCGCATAGCGGGCGTTGAGAAAGCTGGCCAAGATCAGCACCCCTTTGGAATGCAACGAGCCGCTCATGTTGACCTCGCGTTCGATGTTGACGACATCGCCGCGCCCCATGCGCACAGTCACCGTGATGCGCGAGGGCTGACCAAACATATGGTTGCCCAGCTGAAGCACAGCCAGCCCGTTGATCTGCCCGACCCGCTCCCCAGAGGTCTCAATGTGGATCGTGCGCCGCAGCACTTCGTCCTGCATGCGGCGCGCCACACGGTTCAGGCGGAAAACCTGGGCATCGATCGCCTGGCGAATATGTTCGGCACGGATCTGATCGGCCTCTGCTTCGGCAGCCCACTGGTTGGCCTCTTGCAGCAGGTCGACGATCGCCTGAATCTGTGCAGTCAACCGCTCGCTGTCGCTGACCAGCCGGGCCGCATGGTCGATCACAGCGCCGACCGCATACCGGTCCAGAGGACGCAGGCCCTCTTTGCGGGCAATCGAGGCCAGCAGCTGGGCATAGGCAAAATGGTTTTCCGGCGTCCGCTCCACCTCATCGGCAAAGTCCGCCGCCACCTTGAACAGCTCGTTGAAATCTGGGTCGTACTGGGAAAGCAGATAATAAAGCATGCGGTCCCCCAGCAAAATCACCTTGACATCCAACGGCATCGGCTCCGGTTCGAGCGAAATGGTGCTGGTCAGACTGAGCATCTGCAGCACCGATTCGATACGAATTTCGCCGAACTCCAAAGCCCGTTTGAGCCCCTCCCAGGAATAGGCGTTGGAAAGTACCTTGAGGGCATCCAGAATCAAGTAGCCGCCGTTGGCGCGGTGGAGAGCGCCCGGCTTGATCAACATAAAATCGGTGACCAATGCCCCCATCTGAGCCATCTGCTCGACCCGCCCGCTCAAATTGGTGTAAGTCGGATTGCTCTCGTAGACCACCGGTGCCCCCTGCGCCTCGGCAGAGTCGACCAGCAGATTGACCTGATAGCGGCGCAGCGGTGAAGCCGGCTCAACAAACGCAGCAGGATTTTCACCGTCGGACACCTGACGCTGTTTCTCGCTGACCACCATAAAATCACTGAGATGATGCTGTACATCCTGACGCAATTTTTCAAAGTAGTTCAGAATCTCAGGCAGCGCCGCATAGGTATCAATGAACTCCGCGATCAGGTCGTTGAGCACGACCCCGGCAATCTCCTGGTTGAGGGTGCTCAGATGGTTGCGCAGTTCACGCTCCCAGCGCGGAGCACGCAAGACCACCTTTTGCAACGCATCCTGCATGACCTCAACATCCGCCTGGATGCGTTTCTGTTCTTCTTCAGACGCTGACGAGCCTGCTCCTGCAGCTCCAACAGGCTGGCCTGCTGCTGTTCCTGAAATTCACTCTCGATCGTCCGGCGCCGCGTCTGATACTCTTCACTCTCAAAAGCAGTCGAAAGCGCAGTTTGCATCTCTTCAACCAGCCGCTCCACCTCCCGCTTGAACCGGCGCCCCTGCCCGGCTGGCAGAGACAAAATGCGCGGCCGATATGGTTGGTCAAAATTATTTACATAACACCAATCAAACGGCAGCGGCTCACGGGCAGCCTGCTCCTCGACGATCCGACGGACCAGCGTATGTTTGCCAAGCCCAGCGGGGCCGAGCGCATAGATGTTGTAGCCTTGGCGACGCATTTTGACGCCAAACCGGATGGCGCTGATCGGTCGGTCTTGGCCGATCATGGCAGCGTTCACCCCATCCAACTCCGCAGTGGTCTCAAACGAAAATGCCTCCGCTGCACAGCATGGGCGCAGCACATTCGGGGCCAAAGGTTGAACTGGAGACACAGAAGACTCCTCTCGCACACTAATGATGAATCCACAGCCTGAGAACAATTGCCTGCCGGGCTGCAGCGTTATTTTACTGCGGGCTGACCAGAGAACCAGTGCTCCTCCAGCTCCGCCAAGGTGCCGCTGGACTTCAGCTGCTGCAAGGCCGCTTCCACCTGCTGCTGGAGGTCTGTTGCCTGCAACGGCAAAACGATCACGTAGGGAATACTTTCCAGCACATCGCCGACGGCGACCAACGGCAGGCCGCTGGCCTGCGCCTGCCTCAACGACACATTGTCGACCAGAACCGCGTCTACTGCCTGCTGGTCCAGCAGCGCTGCCAACACCTGCTCGGGTGTCTCAAACGAACGCAGCCGCATCTCCATGCCTTCTCGCTGCAGCCGCCGGGCGACCATATCGCCCAGACTCCCCCATTCTACACCGACAGCCCGTCCGGACAGGTCTGCCAGCCGGCCAATCGGGGAACCTGCCTGGACAGCAACGCGCAGCCCCGCCTCAAAATAGGGCGTCGAAAACAAAAAGTCCTGGGTCAGTCGTTCATCAAACGGATAGGCACTCACGATGCTGTCGATCTTACCCGCTTTTAGGGTGTCCGGCAAGCTGTCAAAGCCCACCGCCACAATTTCCACCCGTCCTCCCCAGCTGGCCGCCAGTGCCTCTGCCAACGCGACATCGTAGCCGACGACCTTGCCTGTCGCATCCAACAGCTCAAAAGGGGGAAAGCTGGGGTCGAGCCCCACCCGCCAGAGCCCACGCTGCTGAATAGCCTGCCAGGTGGTGTCCTGGCGCAAAAAAGGAAGAAGCAGGTGGCTTTGTTCACCGACCACGCCCCACCACAGCGCGGCCAGCAGCAGCCCCCCCAGCAGCAGCCCCAGCACCCACCGACGGCGCACTAGGGAAGCTCCCCGCGCGTGTACCGCTGCACTTCCCAGTAGATCGGCTTGGGTTCAAAGTCGGTGCGCACAAATGTAAAGTAATCCTGATACGAATTCTGGTCCCACGGAAAACGCAGCGCCCACAGACAGACCGCCTCCAGCCAGGGCCACTCGGCCTGCGCAATGTCGTAGGCGCGCAGGGTGTAGAGAATCCGCTGGGCCGGACGCACCGCCCGCGTCCAGCGAGGATGGTCGTTCCAGCCCCCTTCCGTGATCATCGCCGTTTTCTGGCTGTCCCCATTCTCCACCATCAGCGCACGCAGCAGTTCTGTCCGTCGAAAATTGACCACCTCCGGGTCGGCCGGGCTGTCCGGGTCAAAATGCCAGCCGTAGGCGTGGATCGCCAGGATATCAAAGTACGCCCCCGCCCCTGCATCATACATCTGCTGCAAAAAAACCAGGTCGTTGACCGCAAACTCGTCCCCAGGCGGGGCCAACGTCGGCGCCAACGCCCCAGCCAGCACCTGCATCTCGGGGGCGATCTCCTTGATTCTGGGGTAGGTCGCTTTCAGCAGCGCCGTGTACTTGGCCGCATCGGGGGGCGCATACCCCCACTCCAAAGCCAGATTCGGCTCGTTCCACAAGATGACATGCTTGATCTGGCTTCGATACCGCTCGACAAATTTTACTGCAAAATCGGCAAATTGATCGAAATTTTCTTCGTCCAGATAGAGCGGCGTCGTGTCTTTGGGGCGGGCCCACTGCGGCACAAAACCCAGCCGCGCAATCACGGTCAGACCCTGGCGATGGGCATGGGCGATCACGTGGTCAGCGTGCGTCCAGTCGTAGCGCCCAGGCTCGCTTTCGATATAGGCCCACGGAAAATACTCGACGATCCACGGCGCACCCATCTCTCGCACCATCTCCAGCGTGCGTTTGATCTTCCAGACTTCGACCTCATCGGTGAGCCGAGTGTGGATGCCTGCTTTCGGGTTCGTCGTCTCGACGCGCTGCTGCATGCCGAGGGGAACACTGGGGCGCTCCCCCCCTATGCGCCACACGCCGAACGCAATCAGAGCCAGCAGGACAAGCAGCCCAAAGAGCAGACGTGGCCAGGTGCAGAGTCTCTTCACAGCCCCATCATAGTGTTGGCGGCGTGTTTTGTCTAGTACAGGCAGGGCGCGGCGCCGCGTGGCAGACGGGACACTCGCGGAAAGGCAGCTTGGGCGCTCTCACCGAAGGATTCGATGGTTCGCACTCTGACGGCAGCACGTGGTATACTGTTGCCCTGAAATCAGGGTGGGGACCGTGGAGGGTGCTGTCCAAAAGACCGCACCGCGGAGCTTGAGAAGGTCCAGGAGAAGGTCCAGGAGAA
>JAPLGY010000603.1 GCA_026389955.1 Caldilinea sp.
CGGCCACGTTGAAGAGGCCGATCGCCTGGCGGTGCAGCGACTGCAGGTAGGCGGCTGTGCCCAACTGTTCGCCCAGGTCGCGGGCCAGGCTGCGGAGATAGGTGCCGGCGGAGCATTCGACGGCGAGGTCGATGCAGTCAGGGGGGGAGAAATTGACCAGATCGATCTGGTAGAAGGTCACCAGGCGGCTGGGGGGATCGACTTCGGCGCCGCGGCGCATGCGCTGGTAGAGGGGTTCCCCTTGTTGTTTGAGGGCGCTGTAGCGCGGCGTTTTTTGCAGATACTCGCCGCGGAAGAGGTCGAGGGCGTGTTCGATCGCAGCGGTATCCAGCGGCGGGACGGGGGCATTGGCGAGCAGTGTTCCGGTTGCGTCGTCGGTATCGGTGCTGCCACCCAGCCGGATCCGTGCGGTGTAGCGTTTGGTCTGGTGTTGGTAGAACTCGACCAGGCGGGTGGCCTTGCCCAGGCAGAGCAGCAGCAGCCCGCTGGCCATCGGGTCGAGTGTGCCGGTGTGGCCGATCCGTCGCTCTCCGCTCAGGCGGCGCACACGTGCGACCACATCATGGCTGCTCCAGAGCCGGGGGCGGGCTGGGAGAGGCAGGCTGGGGTCGTGTGGGGGGAGCGGGTTGGCGTCTGGGCAACCGGGTTTTTCCACAGCGAGCAAGCCGTCGAGCGGTAGGTGGGCGCAGGGCAGGTGGTTCATGGTGTGTGTTGGGGGGCTGGCTGGCGGCTGGCGGCAAAGAGCAGCGGCAGGACGCGGGCGACCACATCGTCTGGGGTACCGGCCAGCGTGCAGCCGCTGGCGGGGACATGGCCGCCGCCGCCGAGCTGAAAAGCGACTTTGCCGACATCGTAGCCGGGTCTGGCGCGAAAGCTGCATTCGACCATAGGGTCGCCGTTCGGGCTCTGTTTTTCGGTAAAGATGGCGCTGATCACGGCCTCGTTGACGGAGGAGAGCACGTTGCTGAGCCGGAGATCGGCGCTTTGCAGGCCAACAGTATGCAGCTGTTGCTGGCTGACGGTGGCCCAGACGACGCCCTCGCGCAGCTGGAGGTGGGGGAGCACCAGTGCCCAGAGCTGCAGGGTGTGGAAGGGCAGGCGATGGAGTGTCTGTTGGACAATCTGGGCCAGATCGGCGCCGGCCTGTTGCAGCCGCATCGCAGCCTCCAACACGGCAGGGGTGGTGTTGCTGGTGCGAAAACAGAGGGTATCGGTGACGATGCCGGTGAGCAAACATTCAGCCAACGGGCGGTCGAGTGTGACCTGGAAGGCGTCGGCCAGCGCGACGATCATCTGGCTGGTTGCAGCGCAGCGAGCATCGACCCAGTGGAACTGGCCGAAGTGGGTATTGGTGGCGTGGTGGTCGATCACGGCGAGGGGGAGTCTGGCGCCGTCGATCAGGGCGGCAGCGCTTCCCATGCGGTCGGGGCTGGAAAGATCCAGGCTGACTGCCAGGTCGAAGCGGCTGTGGATGGCGGTTGGCGGCACAATTTCCTCTGCACCGGGCAGAAAGGCGAATTCTGGGGCGAGTGGGTCGGGCATGACCGGGGTCACCGACTTGCCCAGCTGGCGCAGGAGGTATGTGAAGCCGAGCAGGCTTCCGTAGGCGTCGCCGTCGGCGTTGACATGGCTGACACAGAGAAGGGTCTGGGCATCTTGCAGTGCGGAGAGCAGGTCAGCAGGGACAGAGATGGGCATCAGGCGTTCTCGGTGTGGGTGTGTCGGGTGACGCCATGCAGCGGGTCAGGCATGGCGAGTGTGAGTGCGTCGACCTGGGCGGCACCGGCGGCCAGCAGGGCGCGGGCGCAGGCGTTGAGTGTGGCCCCTGTGGTATAGACATCGTCGACCAGCAGCAGGTGGAGTCCCTGGCTGGCAGGCTGGGCGGTGAAGGCACCGGCCACATTGCGGCTGCGTTCGTGGGGGTGGAGTTCGATCTGGGCGCGTGTGGGCCGGGTGCGCTCCAGCAGGTCGGTGCGCAGGGACAACTGGCGCTGGCTGCACAGCTGGCGGGCCAGCACTTCAGACTGGTTGTAGCCGCGCCAGCGCAGCCGATCAGGGTGGAGGGGGACAGGGACGACTCCGTCGAGCCGGTTGACAGTGCTCTGCCAATCTGGGAGGTCGAGAGCAGCGACCAGGTAGCGGGCAAGCGGCGCGCCCAGGTCGCTTCTGCCCTGGTATTTGAACAGATGGATCCAATGGCGCAGCGGTTCGCAGTGCAAGGCGGCGGCGCGCACGCGGTGCAGGGGGAAGGTGGCATCTGCGCAGTCGGGGCAGCGGGCCGAGAGGGCGGGTTGGGGGCGTCCGCAGCGCTGACAGACAGACACCGGGGCAGGGGTGACAAGCTGAGCGCAGCGGGGGCAAATCCGGTGGCCGAGCCTGCCGCAGCCTGCACAGGCGGGTGGGAAAAACCAGTCAAGCCCCCGTTCTGTCCAAGTTTGCAGCGTGGCCAGACTGGCATCAACATGGGACATAGTTTACCGGAGCCAGTACCTGTGGAGGGGCAGTACGGCGCCCTCCCCTCCGATCAGGGACCAACGAATGCCGATATCATTGAAAAATTCGCGCACGTTGTCTCCGACGATCAACAAAATGGCCAGCATCACGATTGTCAAGAGAATCAACATCAAGGCAAATTCCATAAAACTTTCGCTGCCGCGGTTGGATGGGTATTTCGCCATAGTATTTTGAGAGATCCTTTTTTCAGGCTTGCACGTTCGTACGGCAAATCCACCTTCTTTGAAGTATACCATCTGCGCTGTACCCTCCCCAAAAACGGCGGGCTTTTCAGGGCAGGCTGCGGGGGTGCTGTGCACTTTCTGCTTCCAAATTTTGCCCATCGGGGGGATGTGTACTATACTGTAAAGCATCCTGTTGTGAGACAGGCCATGCAAAAAACTGTCAGGCTCACTAGCTCAATTGGCAGAGCAGCTGACTCTTAATCAGCGGGTTCTAGGTTCGAGTCCTAGGTGAGTCACTTATTTCCCCCGACACCGCCCAAGCGCTGCAGCACAATTGTCTGGCGCGGTAACTTCTGGAACGTCACCAACGTTGTTCCCGGCATAAAAAGGGGGGGCAGCGGGCGTCTCAAGGGAGCGCTCAGGAAGTTGCCTGGCCCAAATAGGCGTCTTGAATTTCTGGGCTATGCAGCAGGTCTGCCGCATTTCCTTCCAGCACTATCCGGCCATTTTGCAGGACATAACCGCGGTCTGCGATCTGCAGGGCGAGATTGGCGTTCTGTTCGACCATCAAGACGGTGATACCCTGTTGGTTGATTGTCCGGATGGTTTCCAGGACCCGATCGACAAAGAGAGGGGACAGCCCCATCGTCGGTTCATCCATCACAATCAGCCGGGGTCGGCTCATCAGGGCGCGGCCGAAGGCCAACATTTGTTGTTCGCCGCCGCTGAGGGTTCCTCCTCGTGCGTGCAGGCGGTCTCGGAGTCGGGGAAACAGGGCCAGGATTTGTTCGTAATCGGTGCGGACGGCGTCGGTGGCTGGGGGCCAGAAGGTGGCCCAGCCGCTGCGCGGGTAGGCGCCCATGAGCAGGTTTTCCTGCACCGTCATCTGGGCAAAGATGCGTCGGGATTCTGGCACCGAGGCGATGCCTTGGCGGATGATGCGCGGGGTTGGCCAACCGGTGACGTTGACTCCGTCCAGTGTCACCGTGCCCTGGCGTGGTTTGAGCAGCCCCAAAATCACTTTCATCGTCGTACTTTTGCCGCTGGCATTTCCGCCCAGCAGGCAGACGATCTCGCCAGGGTGGACCTGCAGGTTGAGGTCGAAATGGACCTGGACGGCGCCGTAGCAGGTGTCGAGGTTTTGGAGCTGGAGCAGGGGGGGCTGTGCGGTCGGTATAGGAACTGGAGTGGTTGTGTTCATCAACTTGTTGTCGTGCCTTCGGTGTGAAAGTGGGTCTCTGCGGA
>JAPLGY010000021.1 GCA_026389955.1 Caldilinea sp.
TTGCGGAAGCCCCGTGGAGCAAGGAGAAGATCAGCACACGACGTACTGAGGAGCGGATCAGGCGTGATCGTGTGGAAAGACATGCTGTGGGCACAAGAATCGAAGCCGGACGCCATTCCGCGTGAGAGCGGCGGAAAAATCAGCCCAGTCTGTATCAACCGCGTTTAGAACTTCAGGTGTGTTGCCACTCGCCAAAGCCACTGCAACAAACTTGCGATCAGAACGATCAAAGCCTGTCAAGTCTGCATCATGCGGAAACTCAACGAAGTTTGTGGGATCACCAGGGTGTTGAGTTATCGTAACCTGTTCACAGTGACCTGGGTGTGCCTGGATTGTCCACACCCATTTCATAAAGAAATCACCGGCGCCAGGTTGCCCCGACATGCTCAGATTACGCATATACTCCCTGAGAATCAAGAGCGCGTCATCCAGAATGAGTACGCCGTGCTCTCGAATAACCGACAGCGCTTCGATGCAAGCAATGACACACTCTGGGTCAGCCTGGGCACTCTTGCCATTGGCGACTACAGGCACGTTGGTGTCCACGACGAAAGCGGTCATTCGGGCAGCACTTTCTTGCGCGCCATAGCGGCTTGCGTTATCGCTGCCATTTCGCCGAATTCGTCGCCGAAAAAGTCTTTGGGCCAGTTCGTGATGTTGCCGAAGAGATCGACGTCGAGCGAGACGAGCCGTGAACCTTCGGCAACAGTATCGCAGAAATACAGGGCAGTCTCCTTCGGGGTTACGGCTTGCTCGGCAACCCGGCGCTGGAGTCTTCGCAGCAGATGCTCACTGTGGCTTTCAACTACGATTTGTATGTGGCGATTCCGCATGGCATCGATGAACACGTCGGCAAGGCCGGACTGGGCAGACGGATACAAGTGAATCTCCGGCTGCTCAAGCAGAACGATGGAACCTTCGGGCACATAGTAACAAAGCACCAGGACGGGCAAGATCTGTGAGACGCCAAACCCAACATCAGTGATCAAGACTTTCGCAGAGGAAGGTGTTTTTTGCACGACCACCTGATAAATGCTGCTGTCCTGAGCGACGGGTTCCATGGAGAAAGAATGAATCAATCCTAGCTCTTGCAGCCAACGTGCTACTCGCTGCTCGAGTGTCAGGCGTTTTTTCCTGTAGCCGGGAGAGATGTCGGCCCCACGCGTGCGCGCCGCCAACAGCGCGTCAACCACACGTTCGCCGCGCCGTCCCATATCTGCTGGCTCTGAGCCCTTCCACGCATAATACCGCTGCGGGAACTCCCGCAATGGTCCCAGATAGTAGACCTGGCCCAATAGGTTCTCGAATGCCAGCTGCAGTTGGGACAGAAAACCGGCATTCTGATAATAGGCATAGACCTGGTCAGGAAAGCCATAGAACTTGACTGGAGAAGGGATTTCCCATGGCCGTCCCTGCGTGCGGACAAAGCGGAAATCGCTGCTCTCGCTGGTCAATTCGTATTTGCCGCCGCTTGGCCCTTTGCGCCCCAGCCTGAACCTATGGTCTGGCATGCCGTATTCGAGACTGGACACGGCCAGGCGATCCGAGCCGTTCTCACCCAGCTCACAAGCAAAAGCCAACTGCTGGGTCGTAAAGAGCAGCTGGCTGTTGTCCTCCGGTCTTGTCACCTGAAGTTGTCTGGCAAGATTCCATTGTACGGCAAAAGCCATCGTTCCGGGGCGCTCATGGCCGTAGACGACGTCGCGAAAACTGCCCAGATTCGTCAGGCTCTTTTCGTCACCAAACTCCAGGACTTGTGCACGATCCGTTGATTCGATCGTTTGCTTGAGCATGAGCAGCAGTTGAAGTATGCTGGTCTTGCCTGAGCTGTTGGCGCCGAACAGGCCTGTGATTGGCGCCAGACGCATTGCCTCCACAGATTTCCAGGACTTGAAATTCGTAAAGCTGAGTTCAGTAATCATGGGACTACTCCATCACTGGCCGCAAACAGCTCAGGCTGCACATCTCTGGTTCTTGTCTCTGCATTTGCCAGGCGTAGGATTTCCGACCAACTTTTCACCAGTCCATTGTACCATTGGTCGAAAATTAAACACTTTCAGATTTGTCAAGCCGAAAACGCAGTTTTTTGGGGGGCGGTAGCGCTGGGCGAAAGGAGGAGCAGAGGACAGTGAGATAGGTGTCAATTTGCACACGCAACTGCCTCTCCCGCAATTCGTGTGATCTTGTTGGTGCTCATGCAGCCTCCCGG
>JAPLGY010000242.1 GCA_026389955.1 Caldilinea sp.
GTGCCGGCGATCGATGGGTTCCAGGCGTAGACCTGGTTGGCCGCAACCACCTGCGCCATCCCCGGCACAGCAATCAGTTCACGCGGCTCGTAACCGGCCGGCCCTCCCTGGTGATGGTACTTCCACTCGTCGGCAAAGCCGGTGGCCGCATAGGCCGCCTGGCCATCCGCAAAGATCGCATCCAGCGTGCGGCCCGGCTGGGTCGCCAAAATGAACGCCCCGTCCACCTGTGCCACAGCATCCGCCTTGACCCGCAGCGAGTCAGAGAGCCTGCCAAAATGGACCAGCCGGGTGATCGAGCAGACCAGCCCGTTCTGGCGACCACACAAGACCAGCATGGCATAGTTCTCCAGCCGCTTGGCCGTGGGCAGCGGATGACGAAAACGAAAGATCCGCTCGTCGGTGGCAATCAAGTTGACGATCACCTGGGCACCGCGACGCTCGGCCTCATAGGCCAGCTGGGCGCCGATCTCGTACTCGGTCATGCCCGGAGCGACAGAGCGAATGGCCGCATGCATGGCCTCGGCACAGCTGCGCCCCAAAAGACGCACCCGCTCGATCTCCTCCGGCAACAGCATCAAACGCTGCCAGGCCAGTTCCCCCGAGAGCTCTCGGGCACCGGCCAGCGGTGTGTCCGACCCCGTACGCTTGCCAGCCACCAGCTGGCCAACCGTGTCGTCTCGCTCATACCAGGGAGCTACCCGCAGCTCCCAGCCAGCCGCAGCCAGCCCCTCCTCCTGCTCCAGACGAGGCGCCTCGATCGTGTTGGTCACCAAATACTGGCTCTCTGCTGTGATCACCAGCGTGCCGATGCCTGTAGAAGAAGCTGTGTTCACATAAGAACGATGGCCAACGGTCGCCCAGGCAAAGCTGCTCACCAAGCTGAGAACCAACGCATCGAGCTCCTGTGCGGCCAGAAAACCGCGGATCTGGTCAAGACGTGCTTGTTGTAGATTCATGCAATCACTCCCTTTCTGTTCAGCCACGATGCCAGTAGGTGGACCAGCCCAGGTATTTCTCGAGCGCTTCGTGGACAGCCGCAGCACGCTGCGAAAGATTCATCGCCACATGGTGCTCGAACCCATTCTCGCAGATATAGTTGAGCAGCTTCTGCAGGTTGGGGACCTGGACCACCCCGTAGCCGCCAAAGGTCTTGAGGGGGTCATTGGTCAGCGTCCCTTCACCGACATAGGCGACGATCCGCCCATGAAGGTCGTCGGTAGAAACCCGCAGATAGGTGAAGGGATCCGCCTTCACACGTCCGACCACGGTGCCGAAGGTGTTGTCCTTGCCCACCGTGCCGGCAATGATCTCCTGGTAGTCCATCACGGCAATGTCGTCGGTGCGGATCAACCCACCGGAGGCCTGGACATCCCCCGCTTCCACAAAGATGCTCTTGGGCAGGTTGGAGCAGTGAAAAATGATCGCCTTGTCTGGGTCATCCCCATAGTTGTTGTTCCAGTCGACAATCGCACTCGGCTTGCCCGAAGCGTAGGCCAGCGCCATCATGGCCACCGTGCCGGCAATGTCGGTCTCGCAGGCAGAGGGGAGCAAGCCGTCGCTCATGATGCTCATCAAGGTGCAGGGCACCACCCCGTAATACTCCTCCATCGCAGTCCAACACTGGATTGCACTGGCCGTCAGCTCGGTCTCTGCCATCCACTCGTCGACCACAACCCCAAACTTGGCCATGCGCAGCAACGAGGCCGCAGGCACACCAGCCGTCTGGATGTAGCCGCCAATCTGGTCCAGCTTGCCCCTGACCGAGCCGGCAGCGCTGTCGAGACGGTCAATACGGCCCAGCACCTCAGAAAGGTCGAGCGTCTCCACCGAAATGCCGCTGCGTTCGAGCAGCTTCTCGCTGAAACGCACCGTGTTGAACGCGGTGGGACGGGCACCGATCACCCCGATGCGGGCATTCTTGAAACCGCGCACAATCCGACAGATCCCAGCAAATCGCTCCAGATCTTCACGAAAAGCAGCGCTCTCAGGGTCAACCGTGTGCAGACGGGTCAGCGAATACTGAATGCCATACTGACGCAGATTGTTGCAGGCCGACATCTTTCCACAGAAGGAGTCCCGGCGATCCGCGACCGTCATCCTGGCCGGGTCGTCAGGAAACGCCTGGATCAACACTGGGACATCAAGCCCGGCCCAGCGCAACGCATCGGCGATCGCACGTTCCTCGCCAAAATTGGGCAGTGTCACGATCACCCCGTCGATCTCGTCGCGGTGGCGCTTGAACAGGTCGGCGCATTTGTGCGAATCCGCATGCGAAACCACACTGCCATACAAGGTCTCCTCAGGGGAGAGCGCAATCACACGAAAACCCTGCGCTTCCAATACCTGAAGCATGGTCTTGCGCCCGCTCTCGGCCAGATGGGCAGGGAAAAAACCGCGGTTGCCGACAATCAGCCCGACAGTCACAGGTTGGGTGGCTCGTTTCATCAGTACACTCCCCCTCGCAAAAAAAATCGTAGAAAGGTCACCAAAACAGCGTTGCCCAGGGCACGCAGCTTTACAGTTAAAACGTTTTAGGCAACGCCATCATACCACGAAGGCGGGCAGCTGTCAACGCAAAATGAAAGATCGTACAGCAGAAAATTGCCAGCTTTACTGCCCCATGCTATGATTGCATCGTCGTTTATTGGCAAGGAGAGGTCGCATAGCTCGGCCGAGTGCGCCCGTCTCGAAAACGGGTAGGGTTCAACTCCCTCGAGGGTTCCAATCCCTCCCTCTCCGCCATCTTTTTTTCTCAAAACAATGCCATCCATTGCGCAGCACAGCTTTTTGACCCCACCTGCTCTGTACCGGCTGGCTGGCAGCTTGGCTCTTTTGCTGCTGGCAGCGGCCATCGCCTACGCGCCTCTTCTATGGGTGGCGGGTGGCCTGGCCGCCGCCGCCGCGAGCGTGCTGGCCCTG
>JAPLGY010000664.1 GCA_026389955.1 Caldilinea sp.
TGGCGACACGCAGCGAGGATGAGGTGGTCGACCTGCTCTTTGCGCGCACGCTCGACCATATCCTCTTTTTCACCAACAAAGGGCGGGTCTATTCCAGCCGGGTCTTCGAGCTGCCTGAAGGCAGCCGCACCGCACGTGGGATGCACATTGCCAATGTGCTCAACCTGATGCCGGACGAAACGGTCACGACGATGTTGATTGTGCCTGACTTTGAAATGGCCGACTACATCACGCTGCTGACCCGGCAGGGGCGGATCAAGCGGATGGAGCTGAACGTCTTCGCCAATATTCGCTCGGTAGGTCTGATGGCGATGAGCCTCGACGAAGGGGATGCGTTGGACTGGGCACGGCTCACCAAGGGGGGAGAGGATTTTATCGTGGTCACACGGCGGGGGCGTGCGCTCCGTTTCAACGAAGACGATGTGCGGGCGATGGGGCGAACCGCTGCCGGCGTGATGGCGATCCGGCTGGCCCCTGAGCACGACGAGGTGGTGGGGTTCGACGTGGTCAAGCCAGAAGCAGAACTGCTGGTGGTGCACGAACATGGCTATGGCAAGCGCACCCCGTTGGCCGAGTATACGGTGCACAGCCGGTACACCCAAGGGAACTGGACCACCGACCACACCCGGCTGGAGGAGGTGGGCCCGATTGTGGCGGCGCGCGTCGTCGAACCGCAGGATCAGATCACGGTGATGACTGCGAATGGGATTGTTTTGCGCACTGCGGTAGATGGGATCCGTGCGGCGGGGCGTATGACCCGCGGGGTGCGGGTCGTCAACCTGGCCGAAGGGGATGGGGTGGCCGCGGTGGCTGTGATGACACACGCCGACCTGAACCGTGGGGTGGACGGCGGGGGGGTGACTGGGGTGGACCGGGCCCTCTCTGTCGGCGAGTCGACAGGCGAGCTGGATCCAGAGTCTTTTGTAGCCGCCTGACCATGTCGAACGACCTTGCCGGGTTGCAGAGACCCGGGTACCAGTGGGGGTACTGCGTGGACGGCGATCCTTCGCTCCTCGCGGAGACCCTGGTCGCCTTTGCCAACAGCGAGGGGGGCTGGCTGGTGCTTGGGATCGACGCAGAGGGCAAGGTCGGTCCCCTGCTCAGCGACGAAGAGGTGGTGGATGCCGTGCGCCGGGCGGAGAGGCTCTGCCGTCCGCCGGTGCGCACGGTCGACTGGCAGCCATTGGCCGTGCCGGGCGGGGTGGCCGTGCAGCTGCGGGTCGAACGCAGTGGGGAACTGCATGCGCTGGAAGATGGCCGTGTGTTGATGCGCCGCGGGGCGGAAAATGTGCCGGCGCCGGGCCATGAAATCGAACGGATGCTGGCCAGCCGGCCTGGCGGCGACTTTGAGCTGCAGCCGGTGCCGGGGGCCACGCGCGAGGATCTGGCGGACGAGACCATCGACGAATACCTGGAGCGCCGCCAGAAACGCAACCCGCGCCAGGCGATCCTGCCCAAAGACAAACTGCTCCAGCAGATCGGCGCGCTCACGGAAGAGAAGGTGCCGACGGTGACCGGCCTGTTGCTCTTTGGGAAGGAGCCACAGTTTTTTATGCCGCAGTGTCGGACAGTCTTTGTGAAATTTGCCGACACCCAGCCGCGCGGGCCCGAAGGCACGCTGGGGTACGGGCGCCGCGAGGAGTTTACCGGCCCTTTGCCGCTGGTGATCGACCGGGCCTGGCGGGTGATCTGGGAAGAGATGGACAAACAGGCGGTCGTGCGCGGTTTGCAGCGCCAGGAAGAGACCGAGTACCCGGCGACAGCGGTGCGCGAGGCATTGGTGAACGCCGTCGCCCACCGCGACTACCGAATCACCGGCCGCGGGATCGAGATCCGGATGTACAGCGACCGCATGGAGATCACCAGCCCTGGCGGGCTGCCGGCCCACATCACCCTTGACAATTTGGTGGAGGAGCATTACAGCCGCAACCCGCGCCTGGTCAACGGCCTCTACCAGTGGGGCTACATCGAAGAGCTGGGGCTGGGAATCGACCGCATGATCGAGGACATGGTCAACGCCGGCCATCCTCCCCCCAAATTTGAATCGCCCGGCCATCGCTTCACGGTAATCCTCTACAATGCACGGGACCGCAGGCGCGAGCCTTGGGAGCAGAGCATGAACGAACGCCAACTCAAAGCGTTGGAGTTTGTCCAGCAAAATGGTTCGATCAGCAACAGCGACTATCGTCAGCTCTGCCCCCATGTCGGGGCGGAAACGCTGCGGCTGGATCTGGCGGACATGGTCACCCGCGGGCTTCTGCTCAAAATCGGCGACAAACGCGGGACACGCTATATTTTCAAATAACCCCAGTATCTCAACCGGGAGAAGGGGCAGGGCTTTCTGTCGCTGTTATCCCAAATATCCCAATTGGGATAACAGCGATGCGGGGCAATTTTCTGGGTGGGGATGGAGCCGGTGCTATAATGCACGGACAGGCGGGAGCCACCTTTCAACGGGGATGTAGGGAGTCCATGCAAGCAACAAGCAATTCTGGGGATGAACACGTGTCGCTTCAGGCGGACTCGGCGGCGGCGGAAGCTCCTGAGCAGATGCAGCCGGAGGGGAAGTCTGCGGCTGAGGGCAGACCCGCTTACGGGTGGATGATTGTGCGTGAGCTGGTCGAGACCGTCGTTCTTTCTTTGGTGATCTTTCTGTTGATCCGCCAGGTGGTGCAGAACTATCGAATCGAAAACCACTCGATGGAGCCCAGCTTTTACGAGGGGCAGTTTGTGTTGGTCAACAAGGTGGCGTACTGGTTTGGGGAGCCTGACCGTGGGGACGTTGTGGTGTTTCACAACCCGCGCAACACGGCGGAGGACTACATCAAGCGGGTGATCGGGCTGCCGGGCGACACGGTGGAGGTGCGCGACCAGGCGGTTTGGATCAACGGGGTGCGGCTGGACGAAGCATTTCTCCACCATGCGATTGTACCGGGGGAACTGGGGGGGCCTTTTCGGGTCGAGGACGGGCAGCTGTTCGTGATGGGGGACAACCGGCCCAATTCGAGTGACAGCCGGGTCTTTGGCCCGATCGAGCGGGATCTGGTGGTCGGGCAGGCCTGGTTGCGCATCTGGCCGTTGCCCCAGTTTGGGGTGGTGCAGCATGCGGATGTGCTGTTGGCTGCCCCGGGCAGCGGCAATTGATTGGAGCGCCAGCGCCGCAGGTTGTGCAGGCCAGGCGGGGTTGGGCGGGACATCCTGAGCGAGGTGAAAAAATGATTCTGGTGGAGGAGATCGCAGCTGCGCAGGCGCGTGTGCTGGGAGCGGGGGGGGAGCATGAGTTTGTACCTGCGGCACTTTCGCCGGCGGCGGTGGCGGCGTTGATCGACCACACGCTGCTCAAGCCGGAGGCGGGGGAGGAGCAGGTGCGGGCGCTGGTGGCGGAGGCGGTCGCGTATGGGTTTGCAAGCGTCTGTGTCAACCCGATCTGGACGCCGCTCTGCGCCGAGCTGCTTGTCGGCAGCCCCACCAAAGTCTGTACGGTCATCGGCTTTCCCTTTGGGGCAACGCTGCCGGCGATCAAAGTCTTCGAGGTGGAGGCGGTGGCGGCGCTCGGTGCCCAGGAGGTCGACATGGTGTTGTCGGTCGGCCATCTGCGCGACGGGGACTTTCATCTGGTCTACCGTGACATTGCCGAGGTGGCGGCAGCAGCCCATGCCAACGGGCTGCTGCTCAAGGTCATTTTGGAGACCGGTCTGTTGACCGACGCGCAGAAAGTGGCTGGCTGTGTGATCACCCAGGCGGCTGGGGCAGATTTTGTCAAAACGGCCACCGGGTTCAGCGGGGGGGGGGCCACTGCGGAGGACATCGCGCTGATGCGTCGTACGGTGGGCCCTGCGCTGGGGGTGAAGGCGGCGGGGGGGGTGCGCACAGCAGTCGACGCCCTGCGCATGGTGGCCGCAGGTGCCACGCGCATTGGCAGCAGCAGCGGTGTGCGTATTGTAGAAGAGCTGCGTGCCTCGACTCCGCTTCCGGCAGCAGAGTCCAGCGGGGCCGCGTATTGACCGATGGCTGAGCGCGTTTCCGATTTTGCGTTGATTGTGGGGCATGTCTGGCGTTGCACGGCCTGCCGTGACGCGCTTTTGGCCAATCCTTCGGGCATGGGGGTCGGCTACAAGCTGGGGGAAAGCCAGCGGCTCTGTCTGGCGCGGCTCAGCGAAGATGATTTTCGGACGATGATGCAGCTGGCCGCAGTGACCGGGCTGCGTGTGAGCGAGCTGGAAGAGGCGGTGGACCACCCGCGCGCCCGGCTGCGCCATCTGGGCAGCACCAAAGGGGAACTGCGGTCAGGGCTGAGCCGGTAGACGACCGGGAGAGGATGTCTTCCAGGACGTTTGTTCGTGTCCGAGGGAAGGGGCAAGCGGAGAAGGGGCAAGCGGAGAAGGGGAAGGCAGGGAGACGATGAAGCAGATTGTTCCTGGGTTGTGGGAGATCGACGAGATCGGCGACCGTGTGCACTGTTACTTGTGGGAATGGAGCGGCGGGTTGACGCTGGTCGACACGGGCTTTCCGGGGGACACTCATACGATTTTGGACGCATTGTCTGCCAGCGGACGGGCTCCTCATGCTGTGCGGCGGATCATCGTGACCCACGCCGACATGGACCATGTGGGGAGCCTTGCCACGCTCAAGCGGGCGACCGGGGCGGTGGTGGGCTGCCATTCGGTCGAAAAAGTGTTGTTGGAGCGCCCTGAAAAGCGAGTGCCGACCCAGTGGTGGTTGCGCCCGCTCTTCGCCTTGCTGCGGCTGACCCCGCAGTTTGGTGTGCTGCCGGTCACCCCGGACGAACTGTATCTCGACGGCCAGCAGACCCCGGAGGGGTTCACGGTCATTCACACCCCAGGCCATACGGCTGGCCACATTGCGCTGCTGCACCGTGAAAAGCGGGTCTTGATCGCCGGCGACATGCTCAACAACCGCGGCGGGCAGCTGGGATTTATGGAGACGATTTCGACGTCATGGTCTTTGGCCACGGCACGCCGATTTTGAAAAACAGTGCACGCCGCGTGCAGTCGCTGGTCAGTCAGATTTACGCCGAAGAGGTCTGATCCGGCGCTTGATAGACGATGCGTCCGTCGAAGAGGGTCAGCTGGACCTGCGTCTGGGCGATGGCACCTTGGGCGATCTCCGATTCGGTCAGTTCAAAGAGATTGCGGTCGACGACGACCAGGTCGGCGCGTTTGCCTGGTGCGATCGACCCGATCGTCGTTTCCCATCCAGCTGCGCGGGCGGGGCCCAGTGTGTAGGCTTCGATGGCCTGGGCCAGGGAAATGCGTTCGGCGCCGTACCAGGGCGGTGCGGGCAGCCGTTCGAGCCGTTGGCGCACGAGGGCTGCGTGGATGCCTGCGAAGGGATTGGGGTCGGCCACAGGGGCGTCGCTGCCAAAGGCCAGCAACGTTCCAGCAGCGTGCAACGAGCAAAATTTGTAGAGCCGGTCGGCTCGTTCTCCCAGAAAACGGTCGGCGGTGTCCATATCGTCGAGGGCATGGATTGGCTGCACGCTGGCGGTGATGCCCAGCTGTGCCAGGCGGGGCAGGTCAGCCGGGTCTAGGATCTGGGCATGTTCGATGCGGTGTGGGGTTGACGGCGCTGCGCCGCTGCCAGCCAGCTCGGCGAAGAGGTCCAGCACGGTTCGGTTGGCGCGGTCGCCGATGGCGTGGACGCTGATCGGGAAACCGAGGTCGAGTGCGCGGCGAAATTCGGCGGCCATCTGGGCTGGGGGGGTGACGCAGACCCCGCAGTTGTCGGGTTCGGCGGGCTCCAGCTTGACAAAGGGGGCCAGCATCCAGGCAGTGCGGCTGCCCAGGCTGCCATCGGCAAAAATTTTGACATGGCCCAGCCGCAGGTAGTCGTCGCCAAAGCCCGCACGCAGGCCCAGGGCTGCCAGATGGGGCAGGTCGTGTGCGGCCACATTGCAGGCAACTCGTTGGAGCAGGTGGCCGGTCTGGCGCAGCCGCAGCAGGCTGCTCCACTCGCTCGGGCCGTCGTCCCCCTCTTTGAGGCGCTGGGCGTGCAGTGCGGTGATGCCCAGCCGGTGCAGGGTTGCCAAGGCAGCTGTCAGCGCGGCATCCTGTTCGGCGGGGGAGGGAAGCGGGATCCAGCGGGCTACCAGGTCGATGGCCTGTTCGCGCAGCAGGCCGGTCAGCCGGCCGTCGGGGGTGCGGTCGAGGAGCGGGTCGGCTGGCGCAGCGGGCTGGTCTGTGAGCCCGGCGACCCGCAGCGCCGCCGAATTGGCCACGGCGCTGTGCAGGTCGCTGCGGTAAAACAGAGCAGGTCGCTCCGTCCCGGTCACACTGTCGAGCTCGGCAGCACTGGGGAAATGGGTTTCGCCCCACCAGCTTTCGTTCCAACCGTGGCCTACAATCCAGTACCCTGGCCGGGCTGCTGCTGCGGCGATCCGTTCGAGCATCTCGGCGCGGCTGCGTGTGCTGGCCAGCTGCACCCGGTGCAGGCCCAGTGCGTACTGGGAGAGATGGAGATGGGCGTCGCAGAGGCCGGGCAGCAGCAGCCGACCGCGCAGGTCGATCAGGGCAGTCTTGGGGCCAGCCAGGGCCAGCGTGCTGGGCGTGGAGCCGACGGCCAGGATCTGCTGGCCGTGGATCGCGACTGCCTCGGCCCAGGGTTGGCTGGCTTCCTGGGTATACACAGCGCCGTTGTGCAAGATCAAACTGGGCGTGCAGGTCAGCTGCCGCATCGTACTGCATCTTTCTGGCTTTGGCAGGCCCATCGGATGCTCGCTGACAGCAAGCGGTGGCGGGTCCTGCTATCTTGGTTGAAGACCATTGTACCATACTGCGGGCAAACGGCTTTTGAAAAAGAGAGGAGTGCAGAGGAGCAGCATATGAAATCGATCCCGAACAACATTTTGGAGATGCCGGTGCAGGGGATCCACCTGACTGGCACGAGCCTGCGCCAGGAGCTTGGCACTGCGCCGACTTTGCTGGTGTTTTTGCGCCATTTTGGCTGACCTTTCTGCCGGGAACTTGTGCAGGATGTGCGTTTTCTGGTGAACACGACCCCAGACTTTCCTGTCCCGCTCTTCTTTTATTTGGGGACAGTCGAAGAAGGACGTACATTCTTGTCCAAGGCCTGGCCGGAGGCGCGTGCCGTCTCCGACCCTGACAAAAAATTTTATCGGGCCTTCCAACTCAAACAAGGCAACCTGGGGCAGGTTTTTGGGCCGGGAGCGCTGGCCTGTGCCCTGCGGGCGACCGCAAAGGGGCACCGCGGGGGCATCCCGGTGGGGGATCCCTGGCAGATGCCTGGCATGTTTCTGGTGCAGGGGGAGGCTGTGCTGTGGCAGCACGACTTCGCCCACATCGGCGACCACCCCGATCTGACGGCGCTGCCCGCGCTGGCGGCGCAGCGTGCGCGCAGCTGAGCTGCCCCATCTCTTGCGGACGGGTGAACGTGTTCCCTGGAGTGTATCGATTTGACAGAGGGGCAACCCTCTGCTATTCTACACAACATCGAGCTGCACGGAGTTTAAGGATATGGGTGGGGTCAAAAAGACCTCGTCTGTAGACAGGGTAGCAAGAACAGGGCAGCAAGAACAGGGAAGACCAGGAGACGTGGTGTAGCGGTTAGCATAACGGCCTGTCAAGCCGTAGGTCGCTGGTTCAAATCCCGTCGTCTCCGCACGAAGTCACTCTGCATGTACAGGCCTGACCGGCTGACGCAGAAACATATTCAGAGAGCCATCCGGGGTTGCTTCCAATCCCGGATGGTTTTTTGTTGCAAGGTTGGGGCGGGTTTTTTCGGCGCTACGCTTCTTTGGCGTCTGCGCCCATCAGGGCGGGGTCAGGGGCGCCCATGATGTTGTAGCCGCCGTCGACGTAGAGCACCTCGCCGGTGATACGGGTGGAGAGATCGCTGAGCAGGAAGAGGGCTGCCTGGCCGACATCTTCCTGGTCGATGTTGCCCATCGGCGCGACCTGGCCGACATAGTGGAGGCTCTTGCGGAAGCCGCTGACGCCTGAGGCGGCCAGTGTTTTGACGGGTCCGGCGCTGATTGCGTTGACCCGAATCTGGTCTTTGCCGAGATCCCAGGCCAGGTAGCGCACCGACGCTTCCAGGGCTGCTTTGGCGACCCCCATGACATTGTAGTTGGGGGTGACCTTTTCGGCGCCGAAGTAGGTCATGGTCACCATGGCACCGCCGTTGGCCATCAGGGGGTGGGCGCGTTTGGCCAGGGCGATCAAGCTGTAGCAGCTCACATCCAGGGCGATGCGAAATCCGTTGCGGCTGGTGTTGACAAAGCGTCCGCCGAGCTCTTCGCTGGGGGCGAAGGCGATCGAGTGGACAAGGAAGTCGATGTTGCCAAAATGGGCGGCGACTTTGGCAAAGAGGGTGTCGATCGCCCCATCGTCGGTCACGTCGCACTCTTCGACAAAGGGGGCGCCGATGCTGGCGGCGAGCGGCTCGACCCGTTTTTTGAGGATGTCGCCGGCATAGCTGAAGCCCAGCTCGGCCCCTTCTGCGTGGAGTGCCTGGGCGATGCCCCAGGCGATCGAGTTTTTGTTGGCGACTCCGAAGATCAGTCCTTTTTTTCCACTGAACAGGCCCATCTCTTTTCTCCTTACTGATGTGAGTTGGCTGGCCAGGGGAGCAACAGGCTCAGCCCTGGCGTGGGTGGTTGTCTTTTGATAGAGGGGTCAGGCGGGCACCACGCGCAAAAACTTGCGTTTGCCGGCCTGGATGACGCGTTCGCCCGCCTGTGGGGTCAGAATCCATTCTTTGGATTCGACCAGTTCGCCGTCGACCCGCACCCCGCTCTGTTCGACCAGCCGGCGTGCCTCTCCTTTGCTTTGGACCAGGCCGCTTTCGAGGAGCAGGTCGAGGAGTGGGAGGGGGGCGGCGAGGGCAAAGACTGGTGCGTCGCTGGGGGCCTGGCCGGTATACATGCGGCGGGCATCTTCGGCGGCCTGGTCGGCAGCTGCGTCTCCTTGGAAGATGCTGACGATCTCCCAGGCCAGCTGCTGTTTGAAGGCCCGCAGGGGGAGCTGACCCTCGGCGACTGCGGTGAAGTGGGCGTCGATCGTCTGCGGATCCCAGCGGGTCACCAGGTCGGCGTAGTTGCGTGTGACGCTGTCGGGCAGGTTGAGCACCTTGGTGAAGATCACGCCGGGGGGCTCGTCGATGCCGATCGAGTTGCCGGTGGACTTGCTCATGCGCAGCACCCCGTCGGTGCCCTCCAGGATGGGGAAGGTGAGCACCACTTGTGGGCGCAGACCGTGCGCTTCCATCAGCTTGCGCCCGGCCATCAAATTGAAGAGCTGGTCGGTGCCGCCGATCTGGATGTCGGTCTCCAAGGCGACGGCATCGTACCCTTGCATCAGCGCGTAGAAAAACTCGTGCAGCCAGACGGCGTCGCCCCGTTCGTAGCGTTTGGCAAAGTTTTCGCGCGCCAGAAACTGTTGTACGGTAAAGTGGCTGGCCAGCCTGACGACGTCGCTGAAGGTGAGCTGCCCCAGCCATTCGTGGTTGTAGCGAATCTGGGTTCGGGTCCGGTCCAGCACGCGAAATGCCTGTTCGGCGTAGCTTTGCGCCTTGTACAGGGCAGCGTCGAGGGTCTGTTGGCGGCGGGCGCTCTCTTTGTCGCTGGGGTCGCCGACCATGCCGGTGAAGGTGCCGATCAGAAAAGTGACGGTGTGTCCCAGATCTTGAAACTGGCGCAGTTTGCGCATCGAGATGGTGTGGCCCAGATGCAGGTCGGGCGAAGAAGGGTCGTAGCCGCAGTAGACGCGCAGCGGGCGGTCAGCCGTATAGCTTTCTTGCAGCCGTTCGCGCAGCTCACGTTCCATATGTTGGTAGGTCAGCTTGTCTCCGAAGTCAACCCCGCGCATCAGCACGTGCATTTGTTCGTCGACCGGCAGAAATCGGTTCATGTTCTGCTCTCCCCTCGGCAGTGTGGGCCAGGCGGCTGGCTTGGTTACGGCAAAAATTTGGCTTCGACGACGTTGTCCAGCTGGTTGATGGTGAGCTGCCAGCGGCTTCCTGGCTGGCACTGGCTGAAGGCAGACTCGCTGGCCAGTGTAAAGCTGTAGCGTTGGTCATTGGCGACTACCACGCACTCGTAGTGTTCGTTGCGTTGGCCCAGCTGCTGTTGGGACCGCAGGTTGGCGTTCGGCCAGGCGGCAGTGAGCCCGGTGCCGCGCTGAACCAGGGTGTCAACGACCCCCAGCTGCAAGGTGGTGTAGCTGCAGAAGTCGTCGCTGACTTCGTAGACACAGTCTTGCACGACCTGGCCCATGCCGGTGCCGGTGTCCAGCGTGTAGGGGGTGCCGCAGACCTCGCGTGCCCCGGGCTGGGGCTCTTCGCTGGTCGTTCGCACCTGGGGGCTGCAGCTCAGGTTGGCCGCTCCGGCCGGCACCTGGTCGCGCCAGCCGCTGGCGCTGACAGGCACCGGACCCAGAATGGCCAGCGAACGTTCCCAGCGGGCATCTACGGCGGTGCCCACGCTCTGGTCGGTCTGAAAAAGCGCGAAGAGCAGCCAGCCCAGCCCGACCAGCAGAAGCCCGGCGCCGATCAGGAGCGGGAGGAGCCAGCTGCGCCCCGCCTCCGGCTGTTGTGCTGCTGGGGGAGCGGGGGGCGCTGAAAGCGGTGCCCCGCAGCGGATGCAGGTGCGTGCTGTGGGGCTGTTTTCGGTTTTGCAGGCGCTGCACAGGCGCTGCGGGCCGGCTGCGGTGGTGAACGCTCCGACGACGCCGCCGGCCGAGCGGGCCCGCCCGGCGCTCAGGTCGGCTCCACACTGCCGACAGCTGGCGGCAGTGGCGCTGTTGCGGGTTCCGCAGAAGGCGCAGTGGAGATCGGGCCCTGTTTGCGCCCGTTTGATTTGGGTCGTGTCCTGGGTCAGGGTGGCTGCTGTGGGCGCTTCAAATTGTACGTCTGCAGGCTGGGCCGCGCCACAGCCGCTGCAAGTTGTCTGTGTGCCTGGATTGCGGGTCTTGCAGACCGCACAGGACCATTCCAATTCAACGTAGCCAAGTTCTTTGCGAGCCATCGAACGTCCCTCGAATCGCGTTGGACAGATACACCTGCCTGTATTGTAGCTGCAAGCGGTGCCTTGCGCCAACCGAACCGGCGCAGCGGGTCTACTTCACGATGGGGGCAGGTTTTTGGCAGCGTCCCCCATCTGGTCAAAGCGTCCGCTAAGGACGGCGGCACGAACTGGCAGCAGGTTTTCGGCGCCTTGCCGGGACCAGCGCATGTCAGGAGCGGAGAAGCGAGCCTTGAATTGCTTTGCGCCGCTTTCGACCATACCCCTGCCGATGGGCCATTCTTCTTCGC
>JAPLGY010000297.1 GCA_026389955.1 Caldilinea sp.
AGCGTTGCGCAGCCCCACTTCATAGACCAGATCGGAGAAATGTTCTTGCAACGTCTCGTCGATGAAGGAGTCCTTCACCAACTGTAGATGGGTGAGGTCAAGGTGCGCGGCCACCTCAGACGGCAGGTAATCGCGCAGAAACACCAACGCTGCACCAGGCTGCGTCAGCGCCTCCTTGAAGAACTTGTCGTGTGGGTTGATGATCTCGGCCATGCCAGGTAGTTGGCCACAGCGTATGCCGTCTGTCAAATGCCAGACAACGGTGCGCCGCAGAAGGCGGTGCGGTCGGGCCAGGCGGACGGCCCAAACTTGAGCTTCAGGAACGAGTCTTTGACCTCATTTCTCTCCCAGCCATTCTTCGCGTGAAACACCAGCCTGGCTCAACATCCGGCGCAAGAAGGGCGATGGGCAGTTTGGGCAGGGCTCTGCTGCAACCTGATTTCCTCCTCATTGCCCACCGGCGGCGTAGAACTGGCGCAACTCCTCCGGGCGCGTCACGCTGCGGATGGCTTCATGCACGGCTTTGAGCACGTAGGTATCTTCGATCTGCGCAATCTCTGGCAGCAGCCGCAGCCCTTCCAGCCCAAAGCGCAGTTCCAGCCCCAACTCGATGCCGTCGAGCAGCCCCAGGCGCAACCCGCGCTGTTCGCCGCGCAGTTCGCCACGCTGTTCGCCGCGCTGTTCGCCTTGTCGAATCCACTCTTGTGCGATTGAGCCGATCATTGCATCTCCTTCCGGCGTAACGGCATTGAGCGCCGCCTGTACATCTTCCGCCTTGACATGCTGACCCGCTGCGGTCACATAGCGAATGATTGCTTCCAGGTAGCGCAGTGCGTGTTCCTGCTGGCGCATAGTATACCACAGGCTCAACACCTCGGGCAGGCGCATGTGCAGGTCCGGGCGAAAAATGTGCTTCAGCACAAGCAGACCGACGCCCAACTCCGCCGTGCGTTTGAGCTCTTCATCGCTGTAGGTCGACAAGTCGGTCAGCAGGTACTCGAACTCCGGCACATAGACCCCAAGCGCAGCAGGCAACTCGAACAATGCCTGAAAATTCGTTGCCACCCTCCATGGTGCCGCACCGTGATAGACCACGACGGGAATCACCGGCCACAGCTGCGCCTGCTGGCGCAGGCTGTACTCCCAACCCTGCACCATGTAGCGCAGCACTTGCAGGGCTGACAGCGAATCCACGTAGCTTTTGTGCTCGAACAACACGCAGATGTAGGCGCGGCCAGCGTTGCGCAGCCCCACTTCATAGACCAGATCGGAGAAATGTTCTTGCAACGTCTCGTCGATGAAGGAGTCCTTCACCAACTGTAGATGGGTGAGATCAAGGTGCGCGGCCACCTCAGGCGGCAGGTAATCGCGCAGAAACACCAACGCTGCACCAGGCTGTGTCAGCGCCTCCTTGAAGAACTTGTCGTGTGGGTTGATGATCTCGGCCATGCCAGGTAGTTGTCCACAGCGTATGCCGTCTGTCAAATGCCAGACAACGGTGCGCCGCAGAAGGCGGTGCGGGCTGCGTGCAACGTTCGGATGCTAGTACACGTCGGCGCAAACAACTCGTTGATATGGTGATACACTCTGCTCGATTGTGCAGTCCGCAATCCGGCGGATTGCGTCGCATGAATTCGTGGATTTATCTGGGCCGACCTGTACTGTCCAAGAGAACGGTTGACAGCCTTTCGCGCTGCCCGCTATAATTACAGAGGATCATTCAACACAGGTATCAGCAAAGGATAGGTCATATGTCCAGTCGAGAGGTCGGCGCGGTGCAGCAGGGAGTCCACCAGTACAGCGAAGCGATCGTCACGTTTTTGCGGGATCTCTGTGCGATCCCGTCGATGGATTCGCAGATCGGGCCGGTGGGTGCCCGGGTTCAGGCTGAAATGGCTGCATTGGGCTTCGACGCAGTCTGGTTTGACTCGATGGGCAACACCGTCGGCCGTATCGGTGACGGGCCGCGCACCCTGCTCTACGACAGCCACATCGATACTGTCGGCATCGGCAACCCTGCGGAGTGGGGGTGGGACCCTTTTGTTGGCAAAGTCGAGGCGGGGCGTTTTTATGCGCGCGGTGCATGCGACGAAAAAGGCAGCACCCCACCGATGATTTACGGGCTCAAGGTTGCCAGAGATCTGGGACTGCTGGAGGGGTGGACTGTCTATTATTTTGGCAATATGGAGGAGTGGTGCGATGGCATCGCACCACACGCGCTGGTCGAGCATGAGGGAATCCGTCCCGACTTTGTGGTGATTGGGGAACCGACCAAGATGCAGGTCTACCGCGGCCACAAGGGCCGTGTGGAGATCGAGGTTGTCGCGCGCGGGCGCAGCGCACACGCTGCCAGCAACCAGCTTGGCGACAACGCCCTTTACAAGGTGTTGCCGCTCATCGAGGGGGTGAGCAAATTGGAGCCCCAGCTGGGCGACGACCCCTTCCTGGGACACGGCAAAATTACCGTGAGCGATCTGAAAATCTCCACCCCGTCGATCAACGCCGTGCCTGACCAGGCGCGCGTCTACATCGACCGCCGTCTGACCTTTGGCGAGAGTGCCGAAGGGGCCATCGAACAGGTGCGTGCGCTGGTGCCGCCCGGGTTGCTGGCGCGCGGGGAAATCACCGTCGAGATGATGAAGTATGCGGACCCGAGCTACACCGGTTTTGTCTTCCCGGTCGACAAGTATTTCCCTGCCTGGGCCCTGGACGAAGGGCATCCGCTCGTCCAGGCAGGATTGCAGGCGGCCAGCCTGGTCGGGTTGCCGGTGCACCCGGCTGGCAAATGGAATTTCAGCACCAATGGGATCTACTGGATGGGCAAGGCTGGGATTCCTTCGATCGGTTTTGGGCCGGGGGAAGAGGAGACCGCCCATACGACGCAGGACAGTGTGCTGCTGGCCGATGTGGTGAAGGCTGCGGAGTTTTACGCCTTGCTGCCGGCTTTGCTGCGTTGACCGTTCCAGGAGTTTGCAGATGTCCACCACCCCAGATCGTTCACAACTTGCTGTCATCGCCATCGGCGGCAATTCACTGATTGCAGACAGTCGCGAGCCCGAGGTCGTCCACCAGTGGGATGCGGTGCGCGAGACCGCCCGCAACATCGCCGATATGGTCGAAGCGGGGTGGACTGTAGTTGTCACCCACGGCAATGGGCCCCAGGTCGGCTTCATTTTGCGGCGCAACGAGCTCGCTGCCAGAGAGGTGCATCCGACCCCGCTGGACCTGATCGTCGCCGACACCCAGGGCAGCATCGGGTTTATGCTGCAGCAGACGCTCAACAACGAATTCTTCCAACGCCAGCTCGATCGCCAGTGCATCACCCTGGTCACCCAGGTGGAGGTGGCCGCCGATGACCCAGCCTTTGCCAATCCGACCAAACCGATCGGCAGTTTTCTGGCCGAGGCACAGGCTCGCGCCTTCGAGCAGGAGGGCTGGCAGGTGGTTGAAGACGCTGGCCGGGGCTGGCGGCGGGTGGTCGCCTCCCCCGAACCGCTGGCCATCGTCGAAGAGCGTGCGATCCGTCAGGCGGTGCAGATGGGCTGGATCGTGGTGGCTGTGGGCGGTGGGGGCATCCCGGTCATCCGCAACACCAAGGGGGAGCTGCGTTCGGTCTACGCTGTGATCGACAAAGACCGGGCCAGCAGTCTGTTGGCTGCCCGTATCGACGCCAACCTGCTGCTGATCAGCACAGGGGTCGAAAAAGTGGCGCTCAACTACGGTCAGCCCAACCAGCGTTGGCTGGACGAACTCACCGTCGCCGAAGCCGAGCGCTACATGGCGGCTGGGCACTTTGCGCCGGGCAGCATGAAACCCAAAATCGAGGCCTGTGTGCGTTTTTTGAAACAGAGCCGGCAGACAGAGGCGGTGGCCATCATCACCGACCCAAGCCATCTGGGCCAGGCCTTGCAAGGCAAGACTGGCACTCGGATCGTCCGTTCCTCCCCGTAATGGGGGCGGACGCATCTGCCCGGCTGGAGCCTTCCAGAACAGAGCCTGTTCTTCTGCCTTCCCGGTCTGCTTTGACGGAACGGGCGATCTGTGTTAGGGTAAGCGTATAGATTGCCCGCGTAGCTCAGCAGGATAGAGCGAGGATCTCCT
>JAPLGY010000756.1 GCA_026389955.1 Caldilinea sp.
CATGGCGGCCAACGTCTCCGCCAACACAGCCCTGGCCACCTTGGCCGGCAGCCACGCGCGACGACATGCCCGCCCCCAACAGGCCACGCACCTCCTCAGGCCCCAGCGCCACCCTCGACCGGCTCCTGTTCATGGTACTCCCCCGACCACACACCCTGCTTTCCGAGAACATGACCGCCGGCCGTGGCTGGATCTCGCTGGCAGCGATTATTTTGGTGGGCGGTACCCCTGGGGGCGTGGTTCGCGCTGCGACGCTTCTGGCGTGGCGGCAGACGCTGAGCGCGCACGCCAGTCGACTTCGTCGCGCGAGGTGACACAGGGGTCGTTCATCAGCGCAGCGGCGTTGAGATTTTTGGCGATCGACATATAGACGGGCTGGCCCTCTTCGACCCAGTCATGCCAGGAAAGCCAGAAAAGGGTGCGCGGGTAGCGGCTGCGCAACAGATTGAGCAATTGCAGATAGTCGTAGTCGCCATCCTGTGGCTCGATCCAGGTCTGACCGGGGCCGAATTCACCCAATGCTACCGGTTTCCCCAAAGCCCGCAGGGTTTCGTAGCCGTAGGTCTCCAGCGTACCATCATAGACCGACTGAGCAACAATATCGACATAAGCGTCGCCTGGGTAATATAAATCGGGCGAGGGCAGAGAAGGGTCTGAGGGTGCCGCCGAGTAGACCCACAGCAGGTTGTCCAGCCCGCGGGTGTTGGTGAAGTAGTCGAACATCTGGCGCCAGAGCGCCTGGTAGGGGGCTGGGTTGCCGGGATGCGCGCTGGTTCCCCACCAGAACCAGTATCCGCTCATCTCGTGCAGCGGGCGCCAGAGCACCACCACCCCGGCGTCGCGCAACGCAGTCAGAGCATCGGCGATGACATCCAACTGCGTCCTCCAGGCCTGGTACGCAGGTGTGGAGGGATCAAGCAGTTCGGTGAGGTCGGCAGAATGTGTGTCCCAGGCATCCCCTCCCGTCCAGGGATTGGGGCTGCTCCAGGAGAGCGTAACCAGCCCACCTGCGTTCCAATGCTCGATCAACGGCGGGTGTGATTCGGCGTAGTCGGTGTGGTCGTCGTCGTAGTCGTAGTAGTCCAGCCCAACCAGTGCGGGCCAGCGCCCGGTCGCCCGCTGGAGACCATCGACCAACTGGTCGTAGTGGTCATATAAAAGCCAGCCGGAGCCGATATTCTGGCCAGAAATGACCGCACAGGTGTCGCCCTGGGCTTGCAGATAGGCCAGCAGTTGGCGGGTTGCCGGGGAGGCATTGGGGTTGGCAGGCGGATCGCCCGGCGGGGGAGAAGGTATTGGTGAAGCTGTTGGGGGCGCTGTCGGAGCTGTTTGGGCAAGCGCCAGCGGCAGCGCGACGGTGAACAAGCTCTCCTCCAACCCGACCAGCCCAAACAAACTGGGGGTGTACCAGGCATCGTCACGGTCAGCATGCCAGGCCAGTTTATGCTCGCGTGCGCCGCCATTGTCGTCGTCGCTGATGTGGAGATCGAGGCCAAAGCGCGCGCCCGGCTGGGCGATGATGCCCAGGGCAGACCAGGGAAAGGCAATTTCCACGGCCCATCCTTTGTCTGTCTGGCGGTGAGCCCACCTCAGATCGGCGGGTGCCTGCACAGAATTGCCGCCGACGTAGACCGCATCGTCGTTCCAGCGCAAGACCACCTGGTAGTCGTCGATGCGGTCGTACTCCTGCAGAAGGCTGGCGTCACCGTCCAGATAGAGTTCGATTGCATCATCTTCCCACCAGTCTTCGCTCGAATCCTGCACCAAGCGATCGTCGGTGATGTCGACAAAGAGGTACAGCGCGTCTCTGTCGTAGCGTGCCTTGAAGTACGCCGACAGAGTGCTCTGCGCAGGCGCAGCGCCCAGCACCGTCCTGCCCACCGACTGTGCACTGGCTTGAGCCCAGAGCGGGTCTGGCTCTCCGTCGATCGTGGGGGCATCTTGTACAGCGAAGAAAGTGGCGAACACAGAGGAAGAGGACGCAGCAGATGGCGTCGGCGGGCGGGTTGGGGCGGGGGAGGACGCAGCCGCAAGACGGGGAGGAGAGACCCCCAAAGCCCCTTCGCCGTAGCCCGGCAGCACATATGCGGTCATGGCGCTGCCCACGACCAGAACAATCCAGAACCCTATCCACCCTGCTCGGATCATAGCGTTCTCTTTCTGATTGATTTGGGTGTCTGCAAGAGAGCCTCACGCTCGATTTGTTTTCAAATTCTGCCTGAAATGGCTGGTCTGGTCAAAATTGTCGGCCGTTTGTCCGGCAGGAGAGCAACCGGAACACCCAGATGGGGTGCGGTCACAGACCGCACAGCGCTCCGGCCCCGGTCAAGCCAACAATGGGTCCCGTCCGGCAGGAGGAACACGATTTCTTGCTGGGAATTGCTGCCGTACGGGCCTCTCGCATGCATTCTGGGCTTGGCTGTGGTAGAATTCCAGCAGGCCGAATGGGCACGGATGCACCCCCTTGCACACAGGCCTGGCGCCAGGTTTTTGAAGAAGCAA
>JAPLGY010000436.1 GCA_026389955.1 Caldilinea sp.
TGGGTGTGCGGTGTGCTGCTGCGGTTGACCTGACCTGGCTCGACCGAAAATTTGAGAACCAAGGGATTGTCTATGGGCCTCAGTTTCAGGCATTAACGGCGCTTTTCATGGGGGACGACGAAGCCTTGGGGGAGATTGTGCTGCCCGAGCCAGTGCAGGCGGATGCGGGCCGCTACCGGCTGCACCCGGTGCTGCTGGACGCTGCGCTGCGGATGTCCAGCAGTCTGCTGTCGGGGGAGGAGTCTGAACCCTATCTGCCATTCAGCCTGGAGCGGTTGGTGTTTTACGGGCAGGGTGGCCAGACGCGTCTGTGGAGCCATGTTCAGCGGCGGGCCGGCGCTTCGGGCAGCCATTCTGTCGACCTGACGCTCTTCGACGATGCGGGGCAGGTGGTGGCACAGCTGGTCGATCTCACCTTGCGCCGGGCCAGCCGTCAGCTTTTGTTGGGTCAACAACGCCGGTTGGACTGGCTCTATACGCTGGCGTGGAAGCCAGCGAGCCGGTCCGGCCACTCTCGGTGGGTGTCCGAGCCAGGCCATTGGTGGATCCTGGCAGATAGGCAGGGGCAGGGAGAGGCGCTGGCGGCGCACCTGGAAGCGCAGGGGGAGCGCTGTCTGCTGCGGGTTCGCCCTGTCGGCGGCGCCGATCCAGAGTGGTTTCGGCAGCTTTTGGTGGGGCAGCCGGACAAACTGCGTGGGGTGGTTTTTTTGTGGGGGCTGGATCTGCAGGAGCGTGATCTGCTGGCTGTGCCGGCTGCGGCGATCCAGCTGAGCGTGGAAGCGCTGCAGCTGGTCCAGGTGTTGCTGCAGAGTGGGCAGGCACCCCGGCTGTGGTGGGTGACACGACAGGCAGCGGGGCCAGATGCGACAGAGGTGGGGCAGGCGCCGTTGTGGGGGATTGGGCGCACGCTGCACTGGGAGCAGCCCGAGCTGGCGTGTACCTGTGTTGACCTGTCTGGGCAGGAAAGTGCGCAGGCGTTGTTTGAAGAAATCTGGCTGGCTGACGGTGAGAACCAGGTGTTGTTGCGTGGGGGAGAGCGACGGGTGGCGCTGCTGGTGCGTCACAGCGAGCCGGTGAAGCCGTTGCCTCTGCTGGATCCGCAGGCCAGCTATCTGGTGACGGGGGGGTTGGGTGGGTTGGGGCTGCAGGTGGCCCGGTGGCTGGCCGACCGTGGCGCGCGTCAGCTTGTGCTGGCCGGCCGTCGGGGGGGGGCGACTGCAGAGGCCCGCCGGGCGATCCAGGCGGTGGAGGAGGTGGGCGTGCGTGTGGCGGTGGTGCAGGCAGACTTGGGGCAGCCGGTCGAGGTCGAGCGGCTGTTGGCGGCCTGCCAGGCGGTTGCGCCGCTGCGCGGGGTGGTGCATGCTGCGGGTGTGATCGACGATGGTCTGCTGCTTCAGCAGACGCCAGAGCGGGTGGAGCGGGTGATGGCAGCCAAGGTGGTGGGGAGCTGGCAGCTGCATTTGCAGACGCTTGCTTTGCCGCTGGAATTCTTTGTCTGTTTTTCGTCGATCGCCTCACTGCTGGGAAATCAAGGCCAGAGCACCTATGCGGCTGCCAATGCCTTTATGGATGTGCTGGCCCATCGGCGCCGTCGGGCAGGCCAGCCGGCCACGGCGATCAACTGGGGGGGCTGGTCTGAGGTAGGGTTGGCGGCTGAGCTGGTCAGGAGCACTGCGGCAGCGGGGATGGGGGCCATCGCGCCAGCCCAGGGGCTAGAGCTGTTGGGAATACTGATGGCACACCAGGCGCCCCAGGTGGGGGTGCTGCCGATCCAGTGGCGTCGTTTGGAACAGACCCTGACCCATCCGCTGCCTGTGTTGAGCGAGTTGTTGGGGCAGGGGATGCAGCAGGGGATGCAGCAGGGGACGTCTTTGCGGCAGCAGCTGGACCAGCTTCGGGGTGAGGAACGCGATCTGCGGGTCAAAGCGCATGTGCAGGAACTGGCGCTCAAATTGTTGGGCACCGTACCGGGGGACGACGAAAATTTTTTGGCGTTTGGGCTGGACTCGTTGATGTCGATCCAGCTGGCCAATCGTCTGTCGTGTCTTTGGGGATTGCCCTGCCATCGACGCTGGCGTTCACTTACGAGACCCTCGGCCGGCTGGTCCACTATCTGATCGAAAGGCTGGCTGACGGGGTGCCGGCAGAAAAGTCCCGGTCGATGCTGTCGAGCGCCGCACCGCTGACCGACTGGGTTCCTCAACTGTACAACCAGCGAGAGTGCTATCTTTGGCATGAAGCTGCGGCCAACAAAGCCTGTCTCCACATCCCACAGTGCGTGTACATCCATTCGCCGGTGGAGAGTCGGCGTCTGGAAAGGGCGCTGCAGGCATTGGTGGAGCGGCACATGGCGCTGCGCACGGTCTACATGCGACAGGGGGGCGACCTGCTGCAGCGCACCTTGCCTGCCCAGCGTGTAGATTTTGCGGCGGTCGTTCTGGAGGAACAGCCGTGGTCGTCCGTAGTGGAAGCGATTCTGGCAGATGCGCGCGCGCCATTTGATTTGATGCAGGGGCCTGTGCTGCGTGGGCGGCTGTACAGCCGCACCGACGACGACCACCTCTTTCTGCTGGTCGTCCATCACATTGCGGCAGATGCGACAGCGTTGAGTGTGCTGGTCGGTGAGCTTTGGAAGATCTACGGCGCGCTGGGGGAGGGAGGCGAACCTGTGTTGCCTGCAATTCGGGCAGATTGGGCGGACTTTGTGCGCTGGCAGGATGCGCTGTTGCAGGGGGCGGAAGGAGAGCGGCTGTGGCGATACTGGCAGCATCAGCTGCGAGGAGAGCTGCCCCAGCTGGCGCTGCCGACCGACCTGCCTCGCCCGGTGCAGGACAGCCATGCGGGGCGTCCCTACGTCTTTGCGCTGGAGGAAAAGTTGACCGAGTCCCTGCGTCAGCTGGCCCAACGGGAGAACTGTACGCTCTACATGGTTCTGATGGCTGGTTTTCAACTGTGGTTGCATGGCTACACTTTGCAGCGGGATCTGCTGGTAGCGGCGCATGTGGCGAACCGCAACGACCTGATGTTTGCCGATGTGGTCGGGTACCTGGCTGATACCTTTCCGATCCGGGCGCAGATCCCCGCAGGGGCCACCTTTCAAAGTGTTCTGCACCAGGTGCAGCAGACAATTCTTGCTGCCATGGAACACCAGGGGCTGCCCATGCGGCTGTTGGCGGAGCGGTTGGGGGTGGCGGTGGAGCCGTCGCAGACAGTGCTCTGTCAGGTCTGGTTTACGCTGCTGCCGCTGCGTCTTTTTCAAGAGAATGGAGAACTCTTTCAAGTGGGGGCTGGGTCGATCGAGCGGGGCGGCCTGGTGTTGGAAGCGGCGGATCTGTTGCCGGCGTGGCTGGGGGCCTGGTACGATCTGGAAATGATTCTGACGGAAGGGGAGTCGGTCGTTTTTGGGACCCTGGTCTACAAAACCGATCTGTTTGTCGAATCGACCGTTCGGCAGATGATTGCTGAGTACTGCGCCTTGCTGGAACGGATCGTTGCCGAACCTGGGCGGGCGGTTGCCGAGCTGGCGGTTGTCGCGGTGTAGCCGAATGCGCTCCAACTATGTGGCGTCGAGGGTGCCTGGGCTGGCGGTGATCGGCGGGGTCTTTTTGCTGGGCCCGAGAGACGGGCTGGGTGCAACCGGGCAAAACGTGGGCAACCCAATGAGCAGGTGAGAGAGGTGGCATGCGGCATGCGTCTTGAAACAATTTTTACGATGGAGAGTTCCAGCATCAAATTTGGGGCTGGAGCGACCCGTGAGGTGGGCAAAGACATCGTCGAGCTGGGGGTCAGGCGGGTCATGGTGGTGACCGACCCCTACCTGGCCATGGGCGAAACTGTGGCGGTGGTGTTGGATTCGCTGCGGGCTGAGGGGGTGGATGGGGTGCTTTACGACCGCAGCCGGGTTGAGCCGACCGATGCCTCTTTTTTGGAGGCCATCCAGTTTGCTGTGGATGGAAAATTTGACGGCTATGTTGCGGTGGGAGGGGGATCCAGCATCGACACGGCCAAGGCGGCCAACCTGTATGCCACCTATCCAGCAGAGTTTCTGGCCTATGTCAACCCGCCGATCGGCGAGGGGCGGCCGGTGCCGGGCAAGCTGAAGCCTTTGGTTGCGGTGCCCACCACGGCTGGGACGGGCAGCGAGACGACGGGGGTGGCGATCTTCGACTACGAGGCCATGCATGCCAAGACGGGGATCGCGCATCGTGCGCTGCGTCCTCTGTTGGGGATCGTCGACCCTGACAACACGCGCACCTTGCCCGGGCTGGTGGCGGCCTGCACGGGGCTGGATGTTTTGAGCCATGCCTTGGAATCGCTGACTGCGCTGCCGTACACCCAGCGTGCTGCGCCCGACCAGCCCAAGTTGCGTCCGGCCTACCAGGGTGCCAATCCGATCAGCCAGATCTGGGCAGCGCAGGCCATCGAACTGGCGGCGAAGTATCTGGTGCGTGCAGTGCAGGATTCGGGGGACGACGAGGCGCGCAGCCAGATGTTGATGGCTGCGAGCTGTCCAAGCCCTACGTGCCTCAAGCGTACCAGGTCAGCCATGCGTTGGTGCCCCACGGCATGGCGGTGATTTTGAACGCGCCGGCGGTCTTTCGGTTTACGGCGCCGGCGAACCCGGCGCTGCACCTGGAGGCTGCGCGGTTAATGGGGGTGGACATTCGCGGGGCCTCGCCTGCGGATGCGGGGGATCTGCTTGCGGGCAGGCTGGTGGAGATTCTACGTGCGGTTGGGATGCCCAACGGGCTGGGGGCGCTGGGGTATGGCGCAGAACATGTGGCGGAGTTGGTGGCGGGCACGTTGCCCCAGCACCGGGTGACCAAACTTTCTCCGCGTCCTGCGTCTGCCGAAGATCTGCGTGCGCTTTTTTTGGCCTCGATGACTCTCTATCCGCCTCTGTGAGGTGTGTTGTCTCTAGGCAAGCAGCCAGCCCGGGGCATGTGCGGGGTCAGCGCGGCCTTTGCAGCGTCACGGTGCATTGAGCCAGGTAATTGTTCCACCAGTCTTTGCAGGCGCGCGGGTCCATGAACTGGCCGGTGTCGCGGACTGCGACGTTGAGGGTGCTTTTGTCGGCCAGGCCGATAATCTGGCCGTTGCGCAGTGCTGGCAGCTGGCTGCGCCCGTCTGCGTCCAGCTGGCGGTAGCGTTCGACCAGAGAGGGGTGGACTGCAAAATCGTCCAGGTGGATCAGATAACCTATGGCGGCGCTGTCGCTGCGGGTGTAGGTGAAGGAGAGGCTGCGTTCGCTGGCGAACAGCACGAGTGCTTTGAAATCTTCCAGGATTGAGGGAGCTCGGCTGGGGATGGCGAGCAACTCACCTGGTGTGGTTTCGAGTTCGACCAAGGTCACTGGGTAGTCGGTGAGCAGGGGGCCGCGGCAGCCCGCAGGCGGGTTGCAGCCCCAGTCCCAGTCGTAGACCTGGTAGAGGGTACGGAAGGGGGGCAGCCGGGGTGGGCTGAGCATATCGGCGAGCTGGGGGGCTTGCGGGTCGGTATCGCCGCCGTAGTTGACCAGGCCGCGGTGGCCTTCTGTCGGCAGGTAGCTGCGGAGGGCCAGGTTGAGGTCGGGGTGTTCTTGGGCGGGGCGATCTGTGGGAGGGGGCAGGACGGGCACGGAGGCAAACGACTGGGGAGGATGGGACGGTGTTGCGGTGGGCACGGCTTCGGTGGAGCGCAGGAGCAGCGGCAAAAAGAGCGGGGGCGCCGGGAGGGTGCTGCCAGGCTGGGCCTGGGCTGACGGGGAGGGGTCGGTGAAAAGGCTGGCCACGCTGAAGAGCGTTGTCCAGAGCACAACAAAAGTGATCCACACGGCAGCACGCATAGAAGCTCCATTGAGGGCAACAAACGCACACTTGCTGACTGCATAGCCCCACGGCAGCGCCTCAGTTCCCTTGAGCTTGTTCCCCTCACGATGCAGATCGACCGCACTCGGCCATCTCTCGCCGTTGGCTGCCGCCTGTTTGATTCGCTCAAGCCCCCAGTTGTACGCCCAGCGCACCGCGCCCACATGCTGGCGCATGGCCGTGCTCTGCTTGTTGTTCGGGTCCAGTTCACTCTTGTACGCGTTCTTCATGCTGCGCTGCCTGCTCGACACACTGACGAATGCGCTCTGCCCGCTGCTTGTTGCCGCGCCGCCCATACAGTCTGGCGGACATGGAGGTGATGCTGGCGATGAAATCGGCCACCAGATCCTCTTTGGTCTCGTTCGGAAACACAACCTCGACACGTCTGCCTTGCAGCTCCAGCAGCGTGACAATGTAGTTGAACCCAAAGCGCGTCAACCGATCTTTGTGTTCAACCACG
>JAPLGY010000383.1 GCA_026389955.1 Caldilinea sp.
GGCTGCGCACGTTGGATGGGCTGGTGGTCGACGAGGTGCAGGATCTCACGCTGCTGCAGGTCGCGTTTCTGGCCGAGCTGGCGCGCAGACAGGCACGCCAGCGTCGTCTGGCGGTCGTGGTCGCCGGCGACGAGTCCCAGATTGTTCAGCCCAGCGGCTTTGATTGGGGCAGCACCAAAGATCTGCTGCGCGAGGTGCTGGGCGCCAACCCGCAGGAGTTTGAGTTTCGCCACCAGCGCCGCTCTCCCCGCAACCTGGCCTATGTGATCGACAACGCCTGGAATTTTTACGCCCAGCTGCCCAAGACGCTGCGCCCGAGTGCCAATCGCCAGAGTTTTCTCGACGATGCAGAGATGGAGCTGGCAGTCTCCACCCATCGCCCGGACCTCAGCGACGAGCATGGTCGGCTGCTCATCTGCCCACTGCCGGAGACGCTCCAGCAGCAAAATGCCGAATCGACCCGCCAGTGGCGTGCGTTTGTCGCTGAACTGGCCGAGCTGCCCGGCCGTGCCCTGATCGACCTGTGCGCGCTGCTGCCCAACCTGGCCAACGGCCGCGAGCGCGCAGCCGAAGAGGTGCTCTTCAATGTGCGCGAGATCAAAGGGCTGGAACGCAACACGGTCATCCTCCTCGGGCTCAACCAGCTCTACCAGCAGGTCATGCGCCTGACCGCCTCCAGCAGCGACGTGCCGCCGCTGCTGGAGGCACGCCGGCTGATCGACGAGATGCGGGTCGCGCTGAGCCGCTCCACGGACAAGCTGGTCCTGCTCGAAGAGCCCGACGCCCCTGTGCTCGACGCGCTGGCGATCGACAACGTGGCCGGCCACTACACGGTCTCTTGGAACGCGCTGCGCGACCTGCTGCGCACCGAGCAGATGTCCGAGATCGAGGTCGTTGAGGGGTATCTCGACGAAGTCGACGATCTGATCGAACGAAAACGCTGGGAACCGGCCCGCAGCCGCAACCGGCGAGCACATGAATTTGCGGTGCAAATGGAAGACCGCGCGCTGCAGCGGGAGGCCCAGTCGCAGTACATTCAAATTTTTGTCCAGGAAGCCGCCAGCGACCTGCTCCAGGATCGCCTTGCAGACGCGATCCGGCTCAACCAGCAGGCCCGCGCACTGGCTGCCGACCTGGGAGACCCTGCTGCCATCGACGAAGCCGACGAGCAGCGGGAAACACTGCGTGACGCTGTCAGCGCTCGGTTGGCCAGCATGCTGACAGACCGACCCGAACAGGACCTGGGTCTGGAATCGTTCTATCTGCGCCTGGAGGCGCTGCACCCTTTGGTGGCCGGCGTCGCCGACGACCGGCTGCAGCAGACCCTCGACGAAGCCCGGGTGTCGTATGTCTTGCAGCTGGGCCTGCAGCTGCTGGCAGCCTGGCCAGACTCGACAGTGCCAGACTCGACAGGGCCAGACGTGACCGTGCCAGCTCTGTTCGCCGAGCTGGCTGGGCTGCTGCAGCGTCAGCCAGACCCTACAGGGGCCAGCGTGGCAACTCTGGTGGCCGAACGATACGCAGCGTTGCCCTTGGGCCAGCCTCTGACTGCAGCCCAGGTGCCGATTTTGCTGCACGCCGTCGACACCGCGCTCTCCCTGCGAGGTGCCCGCCGCTGGGAACAGGATCTCTGCCGTCTGGCCGAGGTCTGGCTCGAAGAAGCATTTGCCCAGCTGGATTCGCACGTCTCCCTCTACGATGGCTGGGCTCTGTGCGCCGAACGCTACAACGCCGAGGTCGGGTACCTGGCGTTGGATGAGCGGCTCTGGGATCTGGAGAAGCGGGTCGAGCTGGCATATGGGGTGGATTGGATGACAGCCAGCGCCGCTCCAGCGATTTTGCGTTTTGCCGCGTTGATTGCTGCCTACAACGGCCAGCCGCACGAGGCCTCGATTGCCTGGGAAAAACTGGGCGAGTTCGATCGAGCGATCGCCCAGGCGCGCCAGGCGGGTGAACTGGAACGAGCCTATGCTCTTCTGCGCCAGACCGGCCAGCCGATCCCTGATGCCCTTTCGACTGCGGTGAAGCTGAAGCGCCAGGCCGAACAGCTGCTGGTCAAACAACAGCAGCTGAGCGACGGCGAACGGTCTGCCCTGGCTGGGCAGCTGCGCAGCCTGCTGGCAGCCCTGGAGATCGAGGCAGGGGAGAGCAGCCAGACAGAGTTGTAGTGGTGAGCGGCTTAGCCGTCCCCTGACTGCCGCTCGGCGGTGCTGCCAGCCTGCAGCGCTCTGTCCGCCAACGCACGTCCTGCCGCAGCACCCCACCAGCCGCACCAGAGGCCCAGCAGCCCGCCGCCCACCCCGACCAGAAGCGCAGCGGCCGGAGAGAGTGCAGGAGAAGCTGCTGTGCGGGGCAGCAGAATCGAGGCGCTGGCCAATACCAGCAGCAGGCTGCTGCCAATGGCATACCAGAGCGTCGGCCGCTCGTCGGCAGCCGTCAGGCGCAACCGGTAGGCCGCATCCAGCACAAACGCAGCCAGCATGGCCAGAAAAAAGCCGGCGATTCCTGCAACCCTGACTCCGCTGTCCGTGCCCCCACCCTCTGGGCTGACCGCCGGCTGAACCACCCAAAAATTGGCGATCGCCTGCACAAAATGGGCGGCGGCAAAGAGCATGGCGGCCACGCCCGGCCGCCGCAGCAGCTGCAGGGCTAAGAGTCCCAGGCCAAGCCCGATTCCGATTGCAAGCACGGGGGCGCTCCACGCCGCAGGGGCGCCCACCACGCCCCAGAAGGGATCTTGTGCCCGCCCGCCGGTCTCCCACGCCGCAGCGTTTCCCGGCAGCAGCAGCACCGCCACATACGACAGCAGCACCAGCACGTGGAGCTCGTCGGCCCCCAGCCGGCGGGTATTCCAGCCGGGGGGCCGACATGCCTGGGCCGCTCCTATGCTTGCCAACAGCCAGGGCAACGCTGCTGCAGACAGCGTCTGCAGCAGGGGGCCTGCCAGCGTCGGTTCGACCCAGTGTGCTGCGCGTGCCGCCTGTCCCCAAAACCAACCTGCCAGCAGCAGTGTGCCGGCCAGCATACCCCACAACTGGCCGGCCCCCAGCCGGTTCCGCACTGTCCAGGCCAGCCCGGCCGACAGCCCGAAGGCGGCTATCCCCCAGAAGAGCCGGCGGTCGTTGCCGACGTACAGCCAGCTGGCGGCCAGCCAGATCCCCAGAAGGGTGCTTCCTCCCCCCAACCAGCGCAAGGCTTTGTCTGCTTGCTCTTCAACCATGTTGCTGCTCCACGCGGTGAATCGACAATCCTCGTGTTTCGTCAAGCCTGAAGTGACCGGTATGTATGTTTCAGCTTGATACGGCCATCCTGGGCAGCGAACTGCCAGATCCGCTTTTCTTTGAGCAGGGATGGTTGCTGTATTGTATACGCGCTTTCCAGAAATTCCGAGCGTTGAACGCCCACTGCGCCCCAGCGGGGTGTCTGACTTTAGCCGATCGCGTTCCTGCCCCTTATTTCCGGTTTTGGCCTGCATTGGGGCTATAATACTTGAATGAAGCAGCCATTTGCGCCCGAACATTTTTCCGTACAGGCCGTTCAAGCCCTCCAGCAAGCCGGCCAGACTGCCGCGCGCACGCGGGCCCTCCTGTTGTCGCCTATCCACCTGCTCTACGGCCTGCTGGCCCAACCCAAAACCGATGCGGCCGGGGTGCTGGCTGCACTGGGCCACAATCCAGCGGAGATGCTGCGAGCGCTCAAGCAGCAGGTTGACACACGCCAGATGGTGCGCTGGCAGGGGGGGCAAACCCAGAACAAAGACACCCGCGACCCGGCACTGGACCGGGTGCTGGCCGGAGCGCTCGACGAGGCCCGCAGCGTGGGGGCACACTTTGCCAGCACGCGCGACCTGCTTGTCAGCCTTTTTGTCCATGCCACCCCCGAGGTCGCCGAGTGGCGGGCAACGTGGGGGGTTCAGGTCGATGCGCTCCGCCAGGCGCCGGTGAGTGTCTACGAGCAGTCGCTGGCCGAGCTGCTGCGCCAGCAAGCAGCTGCCCAGGCCCAGGCGCGGCCGCGTCGGCTGTCGATCAGCCCGGTCTTTCTGGGGTTGTTGGCCGCCTTGGCGGCCCTCGGCCTGTACCTGTATCAGACGCCAGAACCTGCCCCGTTTGTCCTTTTTGCCTTTGTCACGGTGGGCTGGGTCGTGTCGCTGGCGCTGCACGAGTTTGGACATGCGTGGACGGCCTATCGAGGGGGGGACATCAGTGTGGTGGGCCGTGGGTACCTGACCCTCAACCCACTCAAGTACACGCATCCTGTCCTGAGCATCCTGATGCCTGTCATCTTTCTGTTGTTGGGCGGTATCGGGCTTCCTGGCGGCGCTGTCTACATTCATGTGGCAGCGTTGCGCAGCCGCAGCACGCAGAGTTCGGTGGCTGCGGCTGGCCCTGCAGCCAATGCGCTCTTTGCGCTGTTGTTGGCGCTGCCGTTTCTGCTGATCGGCGATCCCGCCTTTTTTGCGGAACGTCTTTATTTCTGGGCGGCGGTTGCCCTGCTGCTCTTTTTACAGCTTACAGCCATTGTGTTCAACCTGCTTCCGATCCCTGGGCTAGATGGGTTTGGCATTCTGGCCCCTTGGCTGCCCGCCAGCCTGCACCGCATGCTGGCACCGTTTTATTCGTTCGGGTACTTGTTGTTGATTTTCCTGTTCTGGTCGGTCGATGCTTTCAATGACCTCTTTTGGGGTGTTGTCTGGTCTTTGTTAGTGGGACTGCAGGTGCTGCCTCAGTTGGTCGAGATTGGATTTTCGCTGTACCGGTTCTGGATGTAACCATTGGGGTCTGGGCTCTGTGCCCAACCGTGAAAGGGAATTTCCATGTATAAAATCGTCTTGTTGCGCCACGGCGAAAGCATTTGGAACCAAGAAAATCGTTTTACCGGCTGGACCGACGTCGACCTCTCCGAGCGCGGGCGTACGGAAGCCAAACGGGCGGGCAAGGTGTTGCGCAGCGAAGGATTCGGTTTCGACGTTGCATTTACCTCGGTGCTCAAACGGGAGATCCGCACGCTCTGGTATGTTCAGGACGAGCTTGACCTGATGTGGATCCCCACGATCAAGGCCTGGCAGCTCAATGAGCGCCATTATGGGGCGCTGCACGGTCTGAACAAAGCGGAGACCGCCGCCCAGTTCGGCGACGAGCAGGTGCTGATCTGGCGGCGCAGCTACGACACCCCCCCCCCGCTGCTCAGCCCAGACGACGAACGCTACCCAGGCCGTGACCCGCGCTATGCCGGGTTGAGCCAGGAACAGCTGCCGTTGACCGAGTCGCTCAAAGAGACGGTGGCTCGCGTCATTCCCTACTGGCACGCTGAAATTGCCCCGGTGATCCAGTCTGGCAGGCGGGTGATTGTCGCTGCCCACGGCAACAGCCTGCGTGCGCTGGTCAAATTTCTCGACAATTTGAGCGAAGAGGCGATCCTCCAACTCAATATTCCGACCGGGGTCCCGCTGGTCTACGAGCTGAACGAACAGCTGCAGCCGCTGCGGAGCTACTATCTGGGCGACCCTGCGGAGATCGCTGCGGCCGCTGCGGCGGTAGCGGCTCAAGGCAAGGCCCGCTAACAGCCTGCTGACAGACCCTGCCGGGTCAATGTAAGGGCAGTTTGTGCTCACAGCCAGGCTGGGAACTCCCAGCCTGGACTTCGCAGTTCGCTGGCCACATAGCGCAGCACGGCCTCTTCCAGCGGTGTCGGATAGGCGAAGCCGTGGCGTTCCGCCAGCTGCCGCCCATGCCGACGCACCACGTCGGCCAGTGCCAGATGCGCCAGGACCAGGCTTTGTGAATGGAGCCCCTGCAGCTGCAGGGCAGCTTCCAGCTCGCCGCGACGCTCGTCGCCCAGGTAGGGGTTGAGCACTTTGGCACCCCGCTCCCGCCGTTGCCCGTAGCCGGTCAGCAGCAGCTCGACGACCAGATTCAACTCGACGTTGAGGCCGCCGAAGGCCACCAGAGACTCGTTGCGTCCGATCACGGCCGGCAGCAGCGCAATACAGCGCCAGAACTCTTCGATCTGGGCCAGCAGGCCTGCGCGGAGGGCAGCTGGGTCGGGCGCACGCGGCGGTTCGTCGGCGACGATCGCCAACGAACCGTCCCGATCCCACAACACAGCGACCGTTCCTTCCACCAGCGGGAGCGGCTGGTCGTGCAGCCAGAGATCGACGCGCAGACCGGCTGCGGTCAAGGCGTGGATCATCTGGCCCTCGAACATCCATTTGAAAAGCACCAGGGGGGCGAGGGTTTCCAGCCAGCTGTAGGCGGTCGAGCGGAAGAGGGTTGGGTCGACCAGGAGCAGGTGCAGATCGACATCGGAGAAACGATCTCCCTGGCCGCGCCCCAGGCTGCCTCCGAGCCAGGCGGCCCGGATCTGGGGGTCGGCCGCCAGCTTGACCTGCAGGTTGGCCAGGAATTCATGTTGCATAGACATCGAAACAAAGCTCTCTTTCACGATTGCAGGTAAGCCGGTTAAGACGCTCAACGATCTGTCATCGATGGACGATCGGTATGTAGATTTTTTCGGTCAGAGCGCTGTCGCTGATGTGCACAATACCATCGACAGTCGAGGCCAGGATCGAGACCCCGCCAGCTGTGACAAGGCTTGAATCGGGTGCACTGTGCAAGAAGGCGATCGGCGTCTGCCCGGGTGCGATTGCGGTGAATTCGACGGTTGTCAGCAGGAAACGGCCCGCAGCGGGTGCCTCCAGCTGGCCAGCCGCAAACTGGATGCGCCCGTTTACGTTGTCCACCCCCTGCTGCAAGATCGCTGTCAGCCGGTCACCTGCCGTGAGCGCTGTAGCCTGAATGACGGCAGGATCAAAGCCCAGGTACGCCGCCGCACCGTCGATTGGGCTGGTGCCATCGACCCAGATTGAGACGCTGAAGCGATCTCCCGGCTTCAGCACTGCATCGGGCGCCGCCACCAGCAGGTGTGCGCCGAGCTCGGCTGGCACAGCTGCCGGCATTGGCACTGCTGTACGGGAAGCAGTGCTGTCACCGCTCATGCCAAAGTTGCTGCGCAGGATCGAGAAATCGACCAGGGTGATGCAGCCATCACCGTTGAAGTCGGCGCCTGCGCCAAACCCCACGTCACCGGCACAACGCCCGAAGCCGCTGCGCAGGATGGAGAAGTCGACCAGGGTCACTGCGTTGTCTCCGTTGCTGTCACCGCCACGCAGCATGCCGAAATCAGCCATAGCAGGTTGTCCGTAGCTGATCGTCATCGGATGGGAGGCGCGCAGCGTGTTGTGGCCGCGCACGCCAACCTGGTAGCTGCCGATCATAAGGTTGGTGAGGGTGAAATAGCCTGACGCATCCAGCGTGGCGGACGTCTGTACCGCCCCACCTGCCGGCAGCGACTGCACTGTGATCGTCACCGGGATGCGCCAGCTGGCATGGGGGGCCGCCGGGCGGCCAGGCGGTGCAGCACGTCCGACGAGGAGGGTCTCGCGTACAGAGACGAGGCTGTTTTCGACCTGAACGGGCAGGATGATTCCCTCATAGGTCACGCTGCTCTGGCGCGCGCCGCTCACTGCGAAGCGCAGTGGCGTCTCGGACGACAGGTTTGTTGCCGTGAACACAACGGTGGCCAGCACAAAGTTGCTGGACGGGAAGGGAGAAGTGAGCGCACCGGCGACCAGGTTCAGCTGCCCCTGCTGATTGTTGACCTGATTTTGAATGATGACAGGCAAGCCATTTCCTGGCAGGACAGCGGCGATTTGGAGTACGGCCGGGTCGAAACTGAGATAGCTGGCCGCGCCGTCGACGGGTTGATTGGTGCGCACCTGGATGGCAACGGTGAAGGTTGTTCCCTGGGATGCGGTGATGTTGCCCGGTGTCAGGGCCATGACGACAGTGGCAGCAGGCGTGGGCGTCGGTGGGATCGCCGTGGCGGTCGACGTGGCGGTCGGTGTGGGCGGGATCGCCGTGGCGGTCGGTGTAGGTGGGATCGGTGTCGCCGTGGGTGTAGGTGGGATCGGTGTGGCGGTCGCCGTGGGTGTAGGTGGGATCGGTGTGGCGGTCGGTGTAGGTGGGATCGCCGTTGTTGTCGGTGTGGCGGTCGGGGTAGGTGGGATCGGTGTGGCGGTCGGCGTGGCGGTCGGTGTGGGCGGGATCGGCGTAGGCGTCAGTGGAACTCCCACGATCACGTTTACCGGCGTGTACCGGGTGTTGGTCGTGCCGTCTCCCAGCTGGCCGTCGTTGTTGAAGCCCCAGCACTTGGCGCCCCCTGTTGTGGTCAGCGCACAGCTGTGGTGGGTGCCGACCTCGATGGCGGCCACGCCGCTGCCCAGGCCGCTGACCTCCACCGGCGTGTACCGGTTGACGGTCGTGCCGTCGCCCAGCTGGCCGGAGTAGTTGGAGCCCCAGCACTTGACGCCCCCCGGCGTGGTCAGCGCACAGCTGTGGAAGCCGCCGGCTGTTATCCGAGCGATATTCCCCAGCGGTGCTAAAATCGGTGTGGCGGTCGGTGTAGGTGGGATCGGCGTAGGTGGGATCGCCGTTCTTGTCGGTGTGGCGTTCTGTGTTGGTTGGATCGGTGTGGCGGTCGGTGTGTGCGGGATCTGCGTAGGCGTCTGTGGAACT
>JAPLGY010000205.1 GCA_026389955.1 Caldilinea sp.
CTGTCCATGTAAAAAACAGCGTGCGCACAGAAATAGCTGCCAAAGGCCGCCGCCAGCCCCCCAAAAAGCATCCACGGCGCCCGATGCATCCCCCACACCGGGTTCCGGTCAGCCCAGCTGCCGACCAAAACCTGCAGCGGAGAAAGCATGTAGGGGAGCGCAACCAGCAGCCCGACCAGAACGGCCGGCATCCCCAGATCCGAGATCATGACCCGGTTGAGGGTCCCTGTGATCGGCACGACGGTCAGCGACACACCGACATGGACCAACGTCAGCTGAATGACTGTGCGAATGTGCATTCCAGAGTCTCTCTTTGCAACACAGTAAAGGCCATGCGTCCCGCAGGGACGGCACCCTCCATCCCATCGGGACGCATGACCTTGGCAATCTCCCCCCATCCTGTGGCCGTCTCGGCCACAGTCCCCCAAAGCTTATCATAGATTTTCTTAGATTTCAATGGGGTCGGCCGCCCAACCAGGGCTTCGCAAGATGCCGCAAAGCGAGCTGCAAGCTCAAAAGAGCACAATTTCATGCAGCGGCCAGTAGCGCAGCCAGACCCGCCCCAGGATCTGCTCTCGCACCACCGGTCCGAAAGCACGGCTGTCGTTGCTGTTGCTGCGGTTGTCCCCCAACACAAAATAGGAGAGCGGGCCCAGCGTCACTGCGGCCATGTCGAATGCGCTGGTGTCATGCGGAAAAGGCTCGGCAACGGGATTTCCATTGACATAAATAATGCCTTCGTGGATCTCCACAACCTCGCCTGGCAGGGCCACGATCCGTTTGACCAACAGCTCCTCCATGTAGGGAAGGTCGATCACCACGATGTCGTTGCGTTGGGGGGGGTGCAGCCGATAGCTGAGTTTGTCGACGATCAACCGCTGTTGGGGCTGCAGGTTGGGTTCCATGCTCTGGCCAAAGACGACGGTCGCCTGGGCCAGAAACAGGTGTACCACCAAGGCGAGAAGCACAGCGGGCACGACGATCTGCAAAGACTCTGTCACCAGCGGCCGCCACCAGGAACCGGCTGTTTCCGACCGCTCGCCGGCCGGGGTGGGCTCTTCTTGTTTTGTTTCTTGCATGGAAATTTGTGCCTTACTGTCCAAATCTGGTTCGCGCATTCTGGTAGAACAGTATACCGATTTGGCGGCTGGTTGTCCAAGAAGTAAGATTGCATGTCATGAACTTGCTTGTGTACGCAGCCCATCTGGCCAGCCAGCCAGCGACCCGGAGACGGTGTCTGGCCTCGCTGTTGTGGAAAGCATCGAGGGGGCGGTGCTTCCGGCTGCTTGGCGCCTGGCTTCTGGTGATGGTGTTGCTGCCGGCTCGGCCGGGTCTGGCGCAGACGCCGGTGCCGAGCACAGAGGCTGCTGCTGTCCAAGAGGAGAACCAGCTGGTCGAGTTGGCGCAGCAGGTTGTCGACCGGATGTCCCCAGAGCAGCGGATTGGGCAGCTTTTTGTGGTCATGTTGCCCGGCCGCGAGGTCACGATCAACAGCGATTTTGTCGACCTGATCTATACCCGGGCCATCGGCGGAGTTCTGCTGAGCCCGCTGGCCGGCAATTTTTCGAACGCGCGGGGGGTCAACACCCCTCGTCAAGTGGCAGTGCTCACCAATCAGCTGCAGGCGCTGGCCTACGGCGTGCTGCTGCCAGAAGAACATGCCATGGACCCGGTGCCGATAGCGCCCTGGCCGCCGCGCGATCGGGTGCTTTACCTGCCCGATGGGACAGCCAAAGCGCCGGGAAATCTGCCCCTTTTGATCGGGGTGCTTCAGAGCGGGGACGACCTGCCGGCAACGTCGCTGCGCCGTGGCTTTACCCCGCTGCCTTCCCCGCTGGCGATGGGTGCCTCTTGGAACCGAGATTTGGTCGAGCAGACCGGCGAGATTGTGGGCCGTGAACTGCGTGCGGTCGGTTTCAATTTGTTGCTCGGCCCCAATTTGGATGTTTTCAGATCGGGCAACGTCGAAAAGGTCAACACGCTGGGGCTCTACACCTTTGGCAGCAACCCCCACTGGGTTTCCCAGCTGGGCCGTGCCTTTATCGAAGGGGTCCACGACGGCAGCAACGGGCGGGTTGCCACCGTTGCCGGAAGTTTTCCCGGGCAGGGGAACACCGACCGCGTGCCCGACGCCGAGATTGCCACAATTCAGTCCAGCCAGGCTGAGCTGCGCCAGAACGCGCTGCCCCCCTTTCTCGCTGTCACGCGCCAGATCTCTTCTTTGCTCGACCCTGCCGGCGACCCCGGTGCCGCCGATCTGCTGATGACCAGCCACATGCGCTATACGGGCCTGCAAGGGGGAGACAGCCGGGGCCGTCCGCTCAGCCTGGCCCCCGAGCTGCGCACCATCCTGCGCCAGGAAGGGCTGGCAGACTGGCAGAGCCAGGGGGGGCTTATCATGTCTGGCCT
>JAPLGY010000653.1 GCA_026389955.1 Caldilinea sp.
CTCGGCAATGTAGAGCGCCGGGTGGTGGAAGCCACCCCAGTTCGCCAGTCGCGCCGCCAGAAACGCCGTCGGCCAGTGCGCCCGCACGTACGCCGAACGGTAGCTCACGTCGGCGTAGGCGGTGGCGTGCCCCTGGTTGAAACCGTAGCCGGCAAAAGGGGCCACCTGCTCCCACAAGGCGCGCGCCTGTGGCTCGCTCAACGCCGGGCCGTCGGGCGCCGCACGCTGGCAGCCCACCACAAAACGATCGCGCATCGCCTCCATCTCCGCACTCTGAAACTTGCTCATCCCCTTGCGCAGAGAATCAGCCTCCACCCACGACAGCCCGGCAATCTCACGCGCAATGCGCAACACCTGCTCCTGAAAAATCAGCACCCCCTGGGTGCGGCGCAGGATCGGTTCCAGCGCCGGGTGCAGAAAACGCACCGGCTCTTCCCCGCGATAGCGGCGAATGAAGTGCTGCGCCATGCCCCCCAACGCCGGGCCAGGTTTGAAAAAAGCGTTGGCAACAGCCAGGTCCTGCACCGTGCGCACCTTGAGCTGGCGCAGGGTCCGTTGGGCGCCGCTCGATTCGCACTGAAAGACGCCGATCGTCTCCCCGCGCGCCAGCATCGCACCGGTCAACGGATCGTCGAGCGGGATGGCGTCGACGCGAAAGCCCGGATCCCCGTGCCGCCGCACCAGGTCAGCGGCGTCGGCCAGCACTGTCAGCGCACGAATGCCAAGCAGGTCGATCTTGGGCAGGCCGATCGCCTCGACATCGCTGTGGTCGAACTGCGTGATCAAAAATCCTTTGGGCGCCATCTGCACCGGCACGATATCGGTCAGCGGCCCCGGCGCAATCACGACGCCGCCAGGATGCACGCTCAGGTGGTCAGGCTGGCGCAGCAGGCCGAACGCAGCGCGCACAACCGGGTGCAGCGCCACATCCTCCACTTTTGTCAGCGCGGCGTCAAGCGTCTGCGCGCCGCGCCGGCGCGGGTCGGGATGCCAATCCTCGGGCAGCAGCTTGATCAGACGGTCGGTCGTTGGCCCGTCCAGCCCATAGGCTTTGGCGCTTTCCCGCAGGGCAGAACGCAGCCGCAGCGTGCTGACCGTGGCCACCATCGCCACCTGCTCGGCACCGTAGCGCTGACGCACATACCCAAGCACTTCGTCGCGACGCACACTGCACAAGTCCAGGTCGATGTCGGGCAGGCTGCTGCGCGCCGGGTTGAGAAAGCGCTCAAAAAGCAGGTCGTGCTCGATCGGGTCGACCGTTGTGATGCCGACGCAATAGGCGACGAGCGAATTCGCGACGCTGCCGCGCGTCGAGACAGGGATGTCGTGGCTGCGCGCATAGCGCACGATGTCAGCCACGAGCAGAAAGAGCGGTGCAAAGCCATGGCGGGCGATGGCAGCCAACTCGACGGCGAGACGCTCCGTGCGCTGCGGCCCGTCGCTGTACAGAGGCACATCGCCGTAACGCCGACGCAGCCCGGCGGTTGCCTGTTCTGCCAACACCTGGTCAGGGGTGCGCGCAGCGGGCAACGCCAGCACAGGCCAGATCGGGCGGCCGTCGGGCAGCGCTGGCTGGCAGTGGGCGGCAATCTCAACAGTGGCGTGCAGCGCAGCAGGAAAGGCCGCGTAGCGCTGCGCCATGTCCGACGGCGCTGGCCAGTGCAGCATGACCCCCTCCTCACCGCCGTCCAGCCGATCGGCGGCCGCCAGCGCGTCGAGCGTCGTGTTGCGTGCGATCGCCGCCAGCAGGTGCAGGCGGCTCCGCTCCTCGGCTTCCAGACAGTAGATCGGCTGCGCCGCGACGACGCCGAGGCCAAAGCGTGCGGCCAGCGCCTCAATCTCGCTCCCGACAGCCGGGCCCTCCGGCGCCGAACAGTCGATGCTCAACCAGGCGCGTTCGCCAAAGACGCCCGCCAGCCAGCTTGTCACCCGCCCGGCAGCGGCGCGTTCGCCCAGCCGCAGCAGGGCATCGACCCACCCGCGACGCCCGCCCGAAAGGCAGATCAGGCCGGCATGGTGTGTCTTCAATTCGTCCCAGGTCAGGCGAGTTCTGGCACAGGCCGGCGTCGCCTGCAACAGCGAGGTAAGACGGCAGAGCGAACGGTAGCCCGCAGGGCCGGTTGCCAGCAGCGTGAGTTCGCCGGGTGAACCGAGCATGGGTGCGCCGTGCGGCGCTTCGACACACGCTGTCATGCCGATGATCGGCTGCACAGCGGCGGCAAGACAGGCACGCTGGAACGCCACAGCCCCATAGAGCACATTGGTATCGGCGATCGCCAGGTGCGCCAGGTGCGTTTGGGCGGCACGCTCGGCCAGTGCCTCGACAGACGCAGTGGCGCACAGCAGGCTGAACCAGGAGCGAACGTTGAGATGAACCACCGCCGCAGGTTCGTGCATCATCTCTCGATCTTACGCCGGGCAGAAGGAATCTCCAAGCTTCCCACCAGGCGATCGAGCGTCAGCCCCCCGCCCCCGCTGCACATGCCTGCAGACAGTTTTTGTGGTATACTCAAGGCTGCTCTTTTGTTGGCTGCGTTGACTTTTTCGCAGCTCCTCAACCGCATCACACGGAGTTTGGCAATGCAAACCCAGACACAATCCACCAAAAGCGTCTTGCGCCATGTCGTGCTCTTCAGCTTCACACCGGCGACGACCCCCGACCAGGTGCGCGCCCTCGAAGAGGCCTTCGCCAATCTGCCCAGCCAGATACCAGAAATCCTCGACTTCGAGTGGGGCACGGATGTCAGCGTCGAGAACGCTGCACGCGGCTACACCCACTGCTTCCTGGTCACCTTTCGCGACGAAGCGGGCCGCGACCTCTACCTGCCACACCCGGCACATCAACGCTTTGTCGAGCAGGTTGGGCCCCACCTTGCCCAGGTGCTGGTGCTAGACTACCGGAGCAGATAAGACAGAACCCTGTCTGACCAGTTTGAATGGACGCTCGCAACCATCCATGCCACCGCCCACTCCTGTGTCGTCCCCTCTCTGACCTGCCAACAGCCCTGGTCGCTCACACCCATAAAAGGGTGGCCACCGGCTGGAGGGACATGTCAGCCGATGACCTCTTTCAACACACGCAGCCAGTTTCCATACAGCACCTTTTCGATCTCGTCGTCGCTGAAGCCGCGCTCGATCAGACTCTGCATCAGGTTGCGGGCATGGCTGTGATTGGTAAGACCGGGCGCAGGGTGAGCCTGGATCATGGCGGCGGCGATGGCAGCCTGCTGTTCGGGCGTCCAGTGACGGAAGAGAAACTCGATGAAGTCGAAGCCGATGCCCACGGCGTCGATGCCGGCCAGGTCAGCCACGTAGGCGATGTGATCGACATAGTGGTCGAGGGTCGCCTTTTCTTTTTGTGACGAGAGCAGCACGGCGTTGATGCCGATCACGCCGCCGCGTTTACCCACTG
>JAPLGY010000201.1 GCA_026389955.1 Caldilinea sp.
GTCAGGTGCGGGGCTGTTGCAGGCCATGCGGACGAAGGGGTATCATTTTCTGATGACCTCTACACAGGCTGACGAAGACGCTCAGTTTTTCTATCGCCGGCTCGGGTACACAGACACTGGGGCCCTCCTGCTCCCAGGACAGGCAGCGACAGAGCTGGTGCTGCTGAAGTATCTGACCGACGAAGACGGGCAGCACAGCCCCAGGCAAAAAAGACGCCCGGCGCCTCATCCCCCATTGGACGCCACAGCCTGACTGCGATCGGCTTCCGCCCTGCCGGCTGAGGCGCCTCCTTACTCGACAAAGAGCGGCACGAGCTCGAACCGCTCGACATCGACCAGCCCCTGGTCGGTCAGTTTGAGGGCAGGGATCACCTCTAACGCCATAAAACTCATCGCCATCAGCGGGTCATGCAGCGGCGACCCCAGCGCGCGAGCCGCGCCGACCACAGCCGCATAGCCGCGCCGCACTTCCTCCACCGGCCGGTCGCTCATCAACCCGGCGACCGGCAGCGGCAAGCGAGCCAGAATCTCGTCCCCCTCCGCTGCCGCCAGCCCTCCCCCCATCTCGGCAACCGCACGGGCTGCAGCCAGCATCGAGCGGTCGTCGGCGCCTACCACGATCAAGTTGTGATGGTCGTGGGCCACGGTGCCCGCCAACGCCCCACGCCGCAGCCCGATCCCCTGAATAAAGCCGACCCCCAACGCCCCGCTGGCACGGTGCCGTTCAATGACCGCCAGTTTGAGCAGGTCACAGCCAGGGTCAGCAACCACCGCCCCCTCGTACAGCGGGGCCGGCAAAATCCGTTGCTCGGTGACCAGCTGGTCGGGCAGCACGCCGATCACACGGAGAAAAGGCCCGCCGGCAGGAACCCGCAGGTCCACCGCAGCCCAGTCGATTTGAACAGTGCCGGTGACCGCTGCCGGAACAGCGATCGAAGCCGCCCGTCCCACCGGCTCTCCGTCGCGCGCAACCTGCTCCCCGCCGCTAAAGACCAGACGGGGCTGCAACTGCTCCAAATGGTCGCAGACAAAAAAGTCCGCTCGACGCCCCGGAGCGATTGCCCCTCGGTCGTGCAGCCCCAACCATTCGGCAGGGTTGAGCGTGGCCATCCGCAGCGCCGTCATCGGGTCCAGCCCAAAACGAATTGCTTCCCGCACCATGTAGTCGACCGACCCCTGGTCGATCAGATCGCCCGGCACACGGTCGTCGGTGCAAAAACAGATGCGCCGACTGTTGAAGGAATCCACCAGCGGCAGCAGCGTGTGCAGGTTGCGGGCGTTGGTGGCCTCTCGAATCAAAATGTAGAGGCCACGCGCCAGCTTTTCACGCGCCTCTTCGACGGTGGTGCATTCGTGGTCGCTGCCAATCCCCGCCGCCACATAGGCGTTGAGCGCTTTGCCCGCAAGACCCGGCGCATGGCCGTCACAAGGACGCCCCGCAAAAACAGCCAGCTTGGCCAGCAGCGCAGGGTCCCCCTGCACCACGCCCGGAAAGTTCATCACCTCAGCCAACCCATGCACCGTGCCGTCGACAAGCAGCTGCGCCAGGTCGCCCGCCTCCAACACAGCCCCGCTGGTCTCCATGTGGGTCGCCGGCACACACGAAGAAGCCATCACCACCACCCCAAGCGGAAGACCCACGCTGTTCTCCGCCATAAACCGCACACCCGCCAGCCCAGCAACATTGGCAATCTCGTGCGGGTCGATCACAGCCGTCGTCACCCCGCGGGGCACCACAGCCTGGGCAAACTGGGCAGGAATGCACAGGCTGCTCTCAATATGGACGTGGGCATCGATCAACCCGGGCACAATGTAGCTGCCCTCCAGGTCGATGACCGCATGCGCCCGGTAGCCCCCCCCAATCCCGGCGATCCGATCGCCTACAACAGCCAGATCGGCGGTTTCTACCTGGCCCGAAAAAAGATTGACGATTCGCCCCCCACGCAACAGCAGGTCAGCCGGTCTGTCCCCCCGTGCTACCGCCAGCAGATCCGTTGTTTTCATGCGCACGCCACCTTTGCTGAAAATCAAGCTGAACCGGATATTCTCTGACAGGGGCAGCGATCCGTGGGCCAGGAGCGCCACCACACAGTGCCAGATCGTGGAGCCCTATTCTACCATGCGCGCCGCCATTCTTGCGAACGTACCTCGCGTTTGCCCCCAATAATTCTTACAATTTTCATAATAATTGACAGCATGGCCACATCATGGTAGACTTGTCTTACTTTTGCAGCAACCTTGTGACGCATGCAGGGCATTGCGGGGCGCGTCCAACCAATCGAGGAGCGACTATCGTGGGAGTTTCGTGGCCGTGGGGCAAAAAGAGAGCCGTCAAGCATAAAATTCTCTGGGTCGACCTGGGAGACTTGGGAGATCTGGTCCACCCGAGCGGGCCGCACGAACAGTGGCAGGACCATGGGCTGGGGCTGCTGCGCACCCTCATGCACAACAATGGTCTTCTGACCGACATTGTCTCCACCCGGGCTGTCACCGCCTGGGAACAGCTGGCGCGCCAGATGCAGGGCTATGAGATGTTGCTGATGAACGTGCGCAGCTACACCTTCCCCGTCGGCCAAAAGGCCGCAAAAGTGTTCAAAGAGGTCAACCCCCAGGGTCTCGTGATCGCCGGCGGCATGCATGCAACGGTGGCACCCCATGAGATGCTGGCGATCGAGGCCTTCGACCATGTCGTGCAGGGCCCCGGCGAAGAGACCATCCTCGACCTGGTCAAAGACCCGGCCGCCTACCCCCGTCTGGTCCAGGGTGTCGGCTCCAAATCGATGGGCGAATGGCCGATGATGGATCGCGAGCTGTGGCCCAAACCGGTCGGCTGGCGGATGCAACGCCGCTGGAAGTGGAAATGGCCGCTCGAACCCGAGTGTGGCTGGGGCCCGGGCCCTGTGGCGACCATCATCACCAGCCGAGTCTGCCCCTGGCAGTGTGTCTTTTGCAACGAAAATTCTTACATCCCCAATATGGTACGCAAACCGGTCGACCAGGTGATCGACGAACTCAACTATCTGGACCGCAAATACGGGGTGGGCTCGGTCGTGATCCACGACTCAATGTTCTTCCAAAATCCAAAGTGGCTGCGCGAATGGATCGAAAAATACCCGCGCCAGACCCGACGTTGGACCTACTGGGCCGCCGGCCGCGCCGATACCGTGCGCCAGTGGCCAGATCTGTTCGAGGCACTGGTCAAAGAGACCAACTGGCGCACCATCTCGATCGGCTTTGAGTCGGGCAGCGACCGCATCCTCCGGCTGCTCAACAAGGAATGCACCGAAGAAGACAACTACTTTGCCATCGATATGGTCAACCGCATCGGCGACGAACTGGAAGTCAAAGGCGAGCAGCCTCCCAAGTTCTGGTCCAACATCATGCTCGGCATCCCCGGCGAAACCCACGAAGATGCCTTCAAAACGATGCGCATGCTCAAGCACATGCGGCGGGTCTTTCCCTCCATCTCCTACTACGCGCCCTATCCAGGTTCGGCGTTGGGCTTTCAGCTGATCGCTGAAGGCAAAAGCATGATGTCCAATGACAACTACCACCGCTACCCAGACGACGAGAAGGTTCGCGGGGTCGACTATCAGTTCTACCGTGACCTGCTGGCCGGCAAGTACGACGCTGAGATCAACCGCGGGGTCGGGGTCCCTGCACGCGGGGCCGATCTGTACCAAGGAACTCTGGTGAAAGCATGAGCAGCTTCTCCAACCCACATTTCATGTATCTTTTCTCGCTCAAAAATGGCAAGAAAAAGCTGGCGTACGGCCAGTCCCCCGAAGATGCACTCGAAATTTTGCGTATCCGGCTCAGCGAACAGGAGATGAACGAGCTGCTGACCGGCCACTATCTCAAAATCAACCAGCGCGAGCTGCAGCAGTATGTCGGAGAGCTCGGTTAACCTCCGGCACACAAGGACCCTGCCATGCACCTGAGTGCCCAGCAGGAAGCACTCCTGGCCGCCCTGCAGCAAGGAGACCGCCTCCAAGTCCATCGCACTCTGGATGGCCTCAAGCAGTATCGGCTTCACCGACTGGACGCTTCAGCGACCGTCGAGGTGCCCTCCAGCGCAGTAGTTGGCCTGGAACAGCTGCGGCTCATCGAAAGCAACCTGAAATTTCCGGCAGCTACCTTCCTGCTCACCGACCGCGGCGCGGCCGCTGCCGCCCGTCTGGCCCAGCCGGCACAGACCCCGGTGCGGCCACGCAACTTTTGAACGCACCGGCCAGCGGATAATTATCATTTTTTTTAGAATAATTGACAGCAGGGCTGGGCTGTGGTATAAAGAGAGCGAGTTGAAACGGCTCTGTAGACAAAGGTATAAACTATCGTGCACGCAGTTCGCAAGCACATTCTGGCAATCTTAAAAGAATCGGGGGGGGGCACGGTCGCTGATCTGGCAGAACAGCTGCGGATGGCGCCAGTTTCTGTGCGCCACCACCTTGATATTCTGCAAGGGGACAACCTGATCCGGGTCGGACGCACCGAGCGCACCGGCAGCGTCGGGCGCCCCCAACAGATCTATGAACTGACCGAAGAGGCCGACGAATTTTTCCCCGACAATTTTGCGCTGTTGGCGGCCGGCATGGTGCGCCAGCTCAAACAGCTGTTGCCGCCCGAGCAGGTCGAGGTGGTCTTTCGTTCGTTGGCCAAAGAAATGACAGCAGGCGTCGATGTCGTCGAACTTGCCCAGCTGCCGCTGGCCGAACGGCTCGACCGGGTGACCGTCTTTTTGAACGACCACGGCTATCTGGCCCGCTGGGAAGCGGCCCCCACGAGCGACCCCGGCAGCGATGTGGGCGAGTTTGTGCTGTACAAGCACAACTGCCCCTATGCGGGCATTTCCAGCGAACATCGCGAGCTGTGCATGATGGACCAGATATTGATCGACCGTCTGGTCGGCGCCCCCTGCGACCGCACGGCCTCTGTCGCCAACAACGACCTCTGCTGCGCCTACCGCATTCGCCAGCCCGCCGTGCTGGCCCCGATCGACTGGCCCGCTGTCGAAACGACGGTCCCCCCTGCCCGGCACCGTCAGTCGATCGCACTTGTCGCCCCATCCAATCGGGCTTGAGGGGACTGTGAGCAGCAAAGTCCTTCTCCACACCACCCCCTACGGCAAGATTGTTCTGCCCCCTCTGCCAGCTGGCTTTGCCAGCGAGCCGGTCTTCGACAGCTACGGCCGACGGATCAGCTACCTGCGCATCAGCCTGACCGACGCCTGCAATCTGCGCTGTGTGTACTGCATGCCCGAGCAGATGACCTTTCGCCCGCGCAGCGAATTGATGAGCGACGAAGAACTGCTCTACCTGGTGCAGATCGCCGTCAGCCTCGGCGTCACCAAAATCCGGCTGACCGGCGGCGAGCCGACCATTCGCCCTGGGGTCGTCGAGCTGGTGCGCGCCCTCGCCAGCATCCCCGGCGTCCAAGACCTGGCGATGACCACCAATGGCCTGCTGCTCGAAAAGCTGGCGCAGCCGCTGGCCGAGGCTGGGCTGAAGCGGGTCAACATCAGCATCGACACCCTGGACGCCCAAAAATTTCGCCGCATCACGCGCTGGGGAGCGATCGAAGAGGTCTGGAACGGGATCAAAGCCGCCGAACAGGCAGGGCTGACCCCGATCAAACTCAACGCAGTGGTCGTCCGCCATTTCAACAACGGCCAGGACATGGTCGATCTGGCACGGCTGACTTTGGAAAACGACTGGGAGGTGCGCTTTATCGAGATGATGCCTTTCGGGGAGATCGGCGATTTTCAGCAAAGCCACGTGGTCTCCTCTGCTGAGATGAAAAAACAGATCGAACAGCAGTTCGGCCCGTTGGAA
>JAPLGY010000420.1 GCA_026389955.1 Caldilinea sp.
GTTGCCAGTCATCACGGGGGCTGGAGACGGTCACTGTGCGGGCTTGGGTGCCAACGCCACGATCCCTGGGCGTGCCTATTTGAATCTGGGCACCGCCGTGGTCAGCGGCGTGATCAGCGCCGATTATCCCTGCGACCGTGCGTTTCGCACCTTGCTGGCTCCGATCGACGGCCACTATTTTGCCGAGCATGTGCTGCGTGGGGGCGTCTTTATGATCGGCTGGTTTGTCGACAAATTTGCGCCTGATCTGCGTTCTGGCTGGCTGGCGCTCAGCCCGGAAGAGCAGCTGGAAGCGGCCTGTGCAAAACTGCCCCCGGGGGCCGGTGGGCTGATGTTGGTCCCTTATTGGAACAATGTCATGAACCCTTACTGGGACCCGGCCGCTTCTGGGATTGTCCTTGGCTGGACCGGCGTACACGGGCGAGAGCATCTTTACCGCGCCATTTTGGAAGGAATTGCCTACGAACAGCGGCTGGTCGGGGATGCAATGATGGCTGCGGTCGGCCAGCGGTTCAGCGAATATGTGACGATGGGGGGGGGCAGCCGCAGCCGGCTCTGGTGCCAGATCATCGCCGATGTCACTGGGGTTCCGGTGTTGCGTTCTACGTCGACGGAAGCCACGTGTCTGGGTGCCGGCATCCTGGCGGCCACGGCTGTGGGGTGGTACCCAGACGTGCGCGCCGCCGCCGATGCCATGACCGCTACGGCCGACCGCTTTGCTCCACAGCCGGAGGCCCAGGCCCGTTACGACCCGCTCTACCGTGAGGTCTATCAGCCGCTTTTCCCGGCTGTGCAGCCCCTGGTCGACCGGCTTGCACATCTCTGCCCACGCTAGAGACGATGTACCAGCTGATCTGTGCTGCGACCGGCGTGCTTGAAACTGTCGAAAGAGCGGTGCCCTCCATCGCCGCGGGCGAGGTGCTTGTCCGTCTCCGTTGCTGTGGCATCTGCGGCACTGACCTCATGAAGGTCTATGACCCCAGCGTCGCCAAACCGGTTGCCCTGGGCCACGAGGTAGTCGGCACCATTGCAGCGGTGGGGGATGGGGTGAGCCGTTTTGTTGTTGGGGAGCGGGTGGCCCTTGCCCACCATGTGCCTGATTTTGGTTCGCACTACACACGGCGGGGCAGCGCGCCGATGGATCCTCTGTTCAAGCGCACCAACCTCGACCCTGGCGGTTTTGCCGAGTTCATCCGTGTCCCTGCCCTGCATGTTGAGCACACCCTCTGTTCTCTCCCTGCCACCCTGCCCGACTTGCGGGCGGTCTTTATGGAGCCGCTGGCCTGTTGTCTGCGTGCTTTGGACCGGGTTGACCTGGCCGAGGGGGATTCGGCTCTGGTGGTGGGGGTAGGTGCGGTCGGTCTGCTGTTTTTGCCGTTGTTGGCCGACCGCAGCGTCACCGCCTTTGCGGTCGATTTGCGGCCAGAGCGGCTGGCGCTGGCCCTGCGGTGGGGGGCCGACGCAGGATTTCTTGCTGGAGACGCTGGGTGTCCGGCGGCGCTGCGTGCGCGCACCGCTGGCCGCGGCGTCGACATCGTTTTTCTCACCGCCCTCACTCCTGCCACGTTGGAGCTTGCGCTGGCTGTGGTGCGCGACGGCGGCACCCTTCTGCTCTTTGGGGCCAAACCGGGTCTGCTGCTCTCGCTCAACGGCTGGGAGATCTGGCGTCGCGAGCTTAATCTGGTGAGCAGCTACTCGGCAACTCCTGACCTGCTGCAGCGAGCGATCGCGGTGCTGCAGCGCCCCCACTACACCTTGGAACATACGGTCAGCCACACACTGCCGCTCACCGCTGGCGCCGAGGCGTTTCGGATCGCCCAGAGCGGATCGGCCTCCAAAGTGGTCGTTCAGGGGTGAAACCAAGGGCTCTGGACGTTGTGCACCTTGCGCAACGCAGAGAATGCATCCTGTCAATGCATTGCGGCCAGCAAGACTTTGGTCAGCTCGGTGTCGTCGAGCAGGATTGGGTTGGCTTTCATGCTGGATGCGGCCTGGGCCTTGGCGACGACATGGGCTGCATCTTTTGGCTGGAAGCCATAGGCAGAGAGGGGGGGGATTTCGCACTGGGCAACCAGGGCCTGGAGCCAGTCCAGGGCGTCCTCGATGGTGGCGGCGGCATCGCCGGTGAGGAGTGTGGCCAGTTCGGAATAGCGCTGCAGCGCGGGGTGTTGGGGCGCGCGTTGGCGCAAGGCCTGTACATTGGCGGCACAGATGCCTGGCAGCAGGGCGGCGCAGACGGCGCCGTGGGGAGCGTTGTACATGCCGCCGAACGGGCCGGCAAAGCCGTGCACTGCGCCCAGCCCGGCATTGGCCAGGGCCAGGCCGCCGCAGAGGCTGGCAAAGGCCATGTCCTGGCGTGCTGTGCGATGCTCTCCCTGGTGCATGGCGGTGACGAGTGAGCGGGCTGCGCGCGGCAGCGCTTCCCGGCAGAGAGCGTCGGTGAGCGGGTTGGCGCGGCTGGAGACGAAGGGTTCGACCAGCTGGGTCAGCGCGTCCAACCCGGTGGCAGCGGTGACTGCGGGCGGGGTGCTGTAGGTGAGTTCTGGGTCGACCAGGGCCACGCGGGGCAGCATAGAGGGGCTGCGCATGCTGACCTTGACACGGTGTTCTGGGGAGGAGAGCACTGCGTTGCGGGTGACTTCGCTGCCGGTGCCTGCGGTCGTGGGCAGGGCGATGAGGGGGAGGGAGGGGTTGGCCAGTGGCCGGGCGCGCCCGATCACCTCGAGGTAGTCGAAGAGGTCGCCCGGGTTGGTGGTGAGTGCGGCGACCGCCTTGCCTGTGTCCAGCACGCTGCCGCCGCCGACGGCGACGACGAGTTCGGTGTCGGCGGCGGCGGCGGCCCCGGCGATGGCGTCGGCGACTGTGGGTTCACCGCTGACGGTGAAGAGGGTGCTCTGTACACCTGCGGTCTGGAGCAGATCGAGCAGCGAGTGGGCGCGTGTGGGGTGGGAGCCGGTGACCACCAGGGCGCGCGTGCCGTAGCTGCGCGCCAGGCTGCCGAGCTCGCGCACGGCCCCTTCGCCGAAAAGAATGCGTTGAGCGGTGGCAAATTCGAAGCGCATCAGAGACGTTCCTTTCTGATCGGAGCAGGAGTCAGGCATCTGCGGGACCTGCGAAGAAGGCATCCCAGGGGAACTCGACCGGCGCGTCGTGGCAGACGATTTCGATCATCCGGGCCAGCAGGGGAAGGGCTGTGCGGTCGAGCAGCCCCTGGTCGAACATGGCCTCGACCGTGGGGCCGATGGCCTGGGCCAGCTGGGCGCCCTCGATCGTGTCGTCGGGCATCCACTGGTATTTGGCGGCTGAGTAGGGGATGCCTTGGCCGAGGTGCCAGCCCATCCGGCTGTTGCGTCCGCCCATGCTGGTGACATAGAGGTCTCCGGCGCCGGGCAATGTGAAGACGCTGCGGCGTTGGCCGCCCATCTGGTCGACCAGGTAAGCGGTTTCCCACAGCCCCTGGGCGAAGATTGCGGCGGAGAG
>JAPLGY010000622.1 GCA_026389955.1 Caldilinea sp.
GGATGTTCGACCACCAATACCCAGTCCTGGGCCAGCGGCAAACGGGGTGCCTGCCAGCTGCCATCTCCCTCCACAACCGGCCTGTCGAGCAGAATGCGGTCGCCTGTGATCGGGTTGAAATAAAATGCCTGATAGGCAGCCCCTGGAACCAGGGTCTTCAAGAGAGGCCCTTGCCAGAGAAAAGGGCGCGGAATGTACACGATGTACAGCTGGCCGGGAATTCCTGCGGCAAAGGGCAAAAAGTGATTGTCGGACTGCCAGTGTGGTTCGACCACCTCTGGCATGGGCTGGAGCGAAGTCCATGCATGCGTGGTCAGCAGACGTCTGGCCAGGCCGAGCTGGGTGGCGCCGGGCAGCTGAGCTGCCTCGTCCCACGATGTGTTTTCGTAAGTTACCCCCTGCGGTGAGGGGCCATGCGGCTGCAGGCGGGTGTTCATCTGCCAGATGCCGCCCGCCCCATAGGTGTACCCGGCAGCACCACTGAGCAACGTAGTCCAGAACATGTAGCGCTGGGTGTTTTGCCAGGAGCACTGCATATGCCCTTCGTAGCAGACTTCGGCGTTGATGCTGGGCATCGGTGGTCTGCGTGCGTAGGTGGCTGTAAGCGTGGCCAGGTGAAACGGCACGCTGCTCCAGTCCCCGTGGCCTGTGCCAAACATTTCCAGGTCCAAAATGGTTTCGTCTTCCACATCCTGACGGCCGCCAGCACAGGGGTGGATGGTGACCAGGCGGTGGTAGGGGTCGGTTGCACGCACATAGCGCCCAATCTCCGTCCACCCCTGCTTTTGAAAAAGAGCGTCTGCCTCCCGCTGTTCAGACAGGTAGTAGGGCATCGTCGCCTCCCCGGCCAGACACCAGATGACCGGGTAGCTGCCCCAGCGGGCGATCAGATAGCGCCAGTGCTGTTTCATCCGCTCGACCCCCAGCCAGGGCAGATGGTAGCCCCAGGCCGCCACGATACAAGGCACAAGTCCAGCGTTGACCAACGCCACGACGCGCGAATCGGCAGCGTCAAAATAGGCCGGGTTGATGCGCGCATATGCTGGCTCCCAGGGATGCCCAGCCTCGTTGAAGCCACGCGGGTCGTAGGGTGGCAGATCCGGGTAGAGCCCCGCCACAATCTGCACCACGCTGAAGCCCTTGGCCGCCCGGTCCGCCGCCAAGGTACAGAATTCCCCCAGCCCCCAGCCGCTGCGCTGTACAAAACCCAACCACCAGGTATCTCCAAGCCAGAAAAACGGGGTGCCGTCGGCAAACTCCAGCTGCCGCCGGTTCTGGCTCACACGCAGATCCCCGTGCCGGTCCAGGGCCAGGGGTGCTGCAGACGGCAGCAGATCGATGCTGCCGGTTCGGCCGTGCAGGCCAGAGTCGGCAGGGTTGCTGGCGACCCAACGGTAGTGGTGGCTGCCAGCCAGGGCGGAGGCGTAACGCACCCGCCACTGCTGGCCACCCGCCCAGAAGGCAGGCACCTGCCGGATCTGCCCTGCCGGGTCTGTAAACACCACACTGACCTCGACCTCCTGGAAGGGGTCGGAATAGGCCTGGGCGGCAGTCGCCGCCAGCTCAATACGCTGGGCCATGACAAATCTCCTTGCTTGATGTGAAACAGTTGCCCCCAAGACGACTCAACCGCCTCAGGAGACTAGACTGCAGATG
>JAPLGY010000386.1 GCA_026389955.1 Caldilinea sp.
CAATGTCAAGCGTTCGTTCTTCCATCCGCAGACAGGTCTTGCTGCCGGCAAACAAACGCCCTGCCTTGACGACGGTGACCCCTGCCTCCTCGGCCATGTAGGTGAGAATGCGCCCAAACTGTCCAAGCGCCGCGTCGCTGAGCGCACGCGCTAGACGGCGGTTCTTGACCATACCCTTGACGTTCAGCTCCTCGATGACGAGAACCGACGGACGCTTGTCGGGGATGGCGTGCGCCGCCTTGTTGTGCGCGTCCCTCCGCACGTTTGCCACCTGCATATGCAGCCTGGCGACCTTCATTCCCAACACCGGGCCACACCCCACAAAGAAGCGCCGATCCAGTGATCGGCGCTTCTTTGTACAGACTGTCTGTGAAGACAGTTCTTGTGCGTGGTGAGAGAACGCATTTTCCCACCACGCTGCCGGCTTCACAGCCGACAAATTTGTAGCGCATACGGGATTCGAACCCGTGTCTCAGCCTTGAGAGGGCTGTGTCCTGGGCCTCTAGACGAATGCGCCGCAAACCTTGTGTGTTCCTTACGGTCCACCCAGAACGCTCTTCATTGTAACGGGGGAGTCTCCCCCTGTCAAAAACCATACACCCCCAGCATCAGTTGCCAGCGACCCTCGCCCTGCGCTACAATCCTCATTCTATGGTCTTTTCTCCGCAGCATCCCCCCCAAATTGCCGTCAACGGCTGGATGGCCGGCCGGCTGGACAGCGGCAGCGGCCAGTACCTGAGCCACCTGCTGGAATGGTTGCCGGCCGTGGCGCCCGGCAGCCGCATCACCCTGCTCCAGCCGCTGACCGGAAAACCTGCACAGCCTCTGCGCTGGCCCCAGGTCGAGGTGGCACCGATCGCCCTGCCACAGATGCCGCCCAATCTGGCCAAGGTCTGGTGGGAACAGGTCGCAGCCCCCCGTGCGGCCCGAGCCCTGGGCGCCGACGTCTATTTCGTGCCCTACTGGGCAGCCCCCTGGTGGCGCACACTGCCGACCGTCGTGACAATCCACGACCTGATCCCGCTGCTGCTGCCATCCTACCGCGGCGGGCTGGCCCAACGCGTGTACACAGCGCTGGTCACCCGGACGGCACAGCGCGCAGATGCCGTGGTGACGGTGAGCGAAGCCGCCGCCCGCGACATCGTGGCCCATCTCAACATAGACCCTGCCCGCATCCATGTCGTACATCATGGCCCCAACCAAGAAGGCATGCCCCCCCCCAGCGAGGCCGATCTGGCCCGTGCCCGAACGCGCTATGCGCTGCCCGACCGCTATTTTCTCTACCTCGGCGGCTTCGATGTGCGCAAAAACCTCTCCAGGGTCCTGGCCGCGTACGCCCGCTACCGCGCCCGCGGCGGGGACCCGACCGTCCAGCTGGTCCTGGCCGGTGCCCTGCCCGCCACCGACAGCGCTTTTTTCCCCGACCCCTACCGGCTGGCCCGCGAAGCTGGCTGCGTAGAGGCCCTCCACTGCTGTGGCTGGGTGGCCGAAGAAGACAAACCCGCCCTCTATCGGCTGGCTGTGGCATTGGTCTTCCCCAGCCTCTACGAAGGCTTCGGAATGATGCTGCTGGAAGCCATGCAGGCCGGCACCCCAGTAATCACCAGCGACCGCTGAATCCACTGCCCCCCAGCCGCCGTTGCCAGCGGGTAGGCTTCAGTGATATACTGCTATAAACTGACAGTGCGATACCCAAAGGGCATGTTTTATGATTATCCATCACGCCACTGTACTGACATTTGACTCAGACTACCGTATCTTGTTCGATGGAGCCGTGCGCTACCAGGCTGGAGTGATCGATGCGGTCGGGGAGAGCCAAACGCTGCTGGCAGAGTACCCCGACGACGAACAGTGGGATGCCGCCGGCAAACTCCTCATGCCAGGCCAGATCTGTGCCCACACCCATTTTTACGGCGCTTTCGCGCGCGGGATGTATATTCCCGGCCCACCTGCCAAAGATTTTCCAGAGATTTTGCAGACGCTCTGGTGGAAACTCGACAAGGCGCTCGACCTCGAAGGGGTGCGCAGTTCGGCAGAGGTCTGTCTGGTCGACGCGATCCGCAACGGCACAACGACGTTGGTCGACCACCACGCCAGCCAGCGCGCCATCGACGGCAGCCTGGACGTGATCGCAGACGCGGTCTTGCAAAGCGGGCTGCGGGCCGCCCTCTGCTATGAAGTGACCGACCGCGATGGCCCGGAAGCCGCGCAGGCTGGCCTCCGCGAGAATGTGCGTTTTCTGCGGCGGGTGCAGGAGGAACAGGCTGCCGGCCAGGGACGGCTGGCGGCCCTCTTCGGTCTGCATGCCAGCCTGACCCTCTCAGACGCCACCCTGGCCCGCTGCGCAGCCGCCGCA
>JAPLGY010000545.1 GCA_026389955.1 Caldilinea sp.
GGCGACATCGGTCGGCTGGTCTGGATGCAGCGCAAAAAACAAGGCTTGCGCATTGACGATGCAGCAGCCTTCACCCATGTGTCTGTGGACTTGCTCTCCCGCCTGGAAAATGGAAAAGGCAGCATTGGCCTTGAAAAAGTGTTGTCCGTTCTTGACGGGCTCGGTCTTTGTCTGGTGGTGAGCCCGCGCAATGACCCCTTGCTGCGAGAGCTTTTGTGCGTCGGCTCATCAGGTACCGAATCGCAAAAGCCTTGACCATGAGTCGTTCGCCTTGCCGAGAACTTGCTGCCTGAACGGACACTGGACATCTCGGCCACCACGCACAACCTGTTCAAAACATCAGGCTTTGGCCGATGCAAAAGCGGTTGGATCGCGTCATCGTCTATCCAGAAGGAAAAAATTTCAAGTCTAGCAAATCATCGCGTTGTTGCCATTTGTCAGAAATTCATATATATTTTCGTATATGAGTACGACTATCAAGACCGCCGAACTGATTCGTCAGCGCATCGAAAAGATGTCGGCCGGAGATCCTTTCACCCCGACAGCCTTTTTCGCGTTTGGCACGCGTGCGTCCGTTGATCAGACCCTGTCTCGCCTAGTCAAGGCGGGCGCCATTGAGCGCGTGACGCGGGGAGTCTTTGTACGCCCCGAAGTCAGCCGCTTTGTGGGCAAGGTGATGCCAGAGCCACTCAAAGTGGCCGAGACGATCGCCAAGGCCACCGGCGCTATCGTCGGGATTCATGGTGCAGAAGCTGCCCGCCGACTCGAACTCACCACCCAGGTTCCGACCCAATCCGTCTTCTCGACCTCCGGGCCGTCCAAGCGCGTTCGTGTTGGAAAGATGGATATCTGCTTGCAGCACGTCTGCCAGCGCAAGCTGATCCTGGCCGGTCGGCCTGCTGGCCTGGCTATCGCTGCGATGTGGTACCTGGGGAAGAGGGAAGTGACGCCGTCGCTGATCGAGAAGATTCGGCGCAAGCTCTCAGTCAATGAGTTTTAGGCGCTGAAGTGCGCGACCAGCTCGATGCCCGCGTGGATGAGCGACGCTTTTATTCGGCATGGGCGTGCCGCATGGAGCGTCCATGCCTGAATCGTTCTTGCACCTGAGTCCGGGCGAGCAGTCGCAAATCTACCGAGCGCTTGCGCCGCAGCTCTCCCGCGCCCCCGTCGTCCTGGAAAAAGACATCTGGGTGTGCTGGGTTCTGCAGACCCTGTTCACGATGCCGAAACGTCTGCCGATGGCCTTCAAGGGCGGCACTTCGCTGTCCAAGGTGTTCGGTGCGATTGCCCGGTTCTCCGAAGACGTGGACATCACGCTCGACTATCGGGGATTGGACAGCAGCTTTGATCCGTTCGCAGCAGGCGTGTCGAACAGCCAGCTGCGCAAGTTCAGCGATTCGCTCAAGTCCTTTGTTCGCGAACATGCCCACGGCGTTGTTGTCCCTCATTTCCAGGAGCGGCTGGCCACCGAGTTCGGCGCTGACTTTCCGCCTGTCGAGATCAGCGAGGACGGCGAGCAAATGCGCGTGTACTACCCGACCGTGCTTGATGCCGCCGCAGGCTATGTCGGCAACAGCGTCCTGATCGAGTTCGGCGGGCGCAACATCACGGAGCCCAACGCGCAATATATTGTTCGGCCTGATATCGCCGAGCATATCCCTGCTCTGGAATTTCCCAGCTCCCGCGTGAGCGTGCTGTCACCGGCCCGCACGTTCTGGGAAAAGGCGACGCTGATGCACGTCGAATGCCAGCGCGGCGAGTTCCGGGCCAGCGCAGAGCGCCTGTCGCGCCATTGGTACGACCTTGCCATGCTGGCTGACCTTGCGCATGGCCAAAGTG
>JAPLGY010000714.1 GCA_026389955.1 Caldilinea sp.
GGTGACATCACCGATGTCAATGCCGTGCAGGCAGCCATGCTCGGCGTCGATGCCGTTGTTCACATGGCAGCGCTGCTGCATATTGTCGATCCGCCACCAAGCCTGCGCCCGCAATATGAACGCATCAACGTCGAGGGCACGCGGACTGTCGTCGATGCCGCACTCAAGGCAGGTGTTCAGCGTCTGGTCTTCTTCAGCACCATCGCTGTCTACGGGTACGGTCAGGGACGTCTGCTCACGGAAGAGAATACCCCACACCCCGATACTTTCTATGCTGAAACCAAACTGGCCGCCGAACAGATCGTGCTGACAGCACGCCGTGCCGACTGCCAGCCGTTGGGCGTCGTGTTGCGCCTGGGCGCTGTGTACGGGGCGCGCATTAAAGGCAACTATCAACGATTGGTCCGTGCGCTGGCGCGCAAGCGTTTTCTTCCAATTGGCAAGGGTGAGAATCGTCGCACGCTGGTTTACGACAAAGACGTCGCCCGCGCTGTGCTCCTGGCCCTGCAGCATCCCGCTGCTGCAGGCCGAGTCTACAATGTCACCGATGGAGAGGTGCATACGGTCAACCAAATCAATCAGGCGATCTGCACTGCGCTTGGCCGTACTCTCCCTGGATTGTTTGTGCCGGTTGCTCCTGTGCGAGCAGCTGCAGGGCTGGTGGAAGATGCTGCGCGTCTGCTGCGCCGTCAATCCCCTATCGGACGGGCCCAGACCGAACTAGGGTTTCGACCTGCTTACAACTTGTCCACCGGTTGGGGGGATGCGGTTCAAGAAATGCGGCGGCAGGGCACGCTATGAGTGCACTGCTGTGGTTGTTCGGATTTTTTGCTGTTGCGTCTGTTGTCACCTACGTTGGTGTCGCCTATATGCGGCGTTGGGCAGCGCAGCGTATGTTGGACATCCCCAACGAACGCAGTTCCCACACACGACCCACCCCACGCGGGGGTGGACTGCTGATCGTGCTGGTGACCCTGGCTGGGCTGTGGCTGGCAGCGCTGCTCCTGGGCATTGGCGGGCGTCAGCCCGCCCTGGCTGCGTTCAGTCTCGCTGCCGCCCTGATCGCCTGGGTCAGTTGGCGCGATGATCTGCGTCCGGTCTCTAATCGTGTCCGTTTTGGCGCCCACGCCATTGGCGCATTGGCGGTGATTACCCTTGTCGGTTCCTGGCAGACAGTCGAATTGCCGCTGCTGCACATGCTCCCGCTTGGCTGGCTGGGCATCCCGATCACGTTTTTCTGGCTCGTCGGTCTCACCAATGCTTACAATTTCATGGATGGTATCGACGGTCTGGCCGGCGGGCAGTCGGTTGTTGCAGGGCTGGGCTGGCTGGCGCTGGGGCAATTTGTCGGGGTGCCACCGCTGGTCAGTCTGGTGGGTGTGCTCGTGTCCGGCAGCAGCCTGGGTTTTCTGGGGCACAACTGGCCGCCGGCGCGCATCTTTATGGGCGATGTCGGCAGCGCCTTCCTGGGCTTCACGCTGGCGGTGCTGGCTGTGCTCGGCGGGCTGGCTGACGCGCGGCTGCCTTTCGCCGGCGTCCTGCTGCTCTGGCCTTTTCTCTTTGACACAATCTTCACAATCCTCCGGCGCCTGCGCCGGAGGGAAAACATCTTTGCTGCGCACCGTTCACACCTCTATCAGCGTCTTGTCATTGCCGGCTGGCGTCACCGCACCGTGACCCTGCTCTATATGGGGCTGGCACTGCTGGGCGCCGGGCTGGCGCTGGCATGGCTTTTCAAACTGCCAGGCAGTGCGCTGGCAGCCTCGCTTCTGCCACCACTCTGCGCTCTGCTGCTCTGGTGGGGCGTCTTGCGCGTCGAGCGGCGCACCGACGTCGACCGTGTACAGATGCTGCGTGGTCTCCAGGCGCGGCTCGAGCTGGATCTCCACCGGCCGCGCGTCGCCCGGGGCCTGGACGAGCATGTGTGTCGCCTGCGGGTCGCCGAGCGCGACCTGCGTCAGGATGTGGCCGAACTCGAAGATCGGCTGGTGATTGACCTCGAGCACGCGCGTGCCGGGGCGCAAGCGCGCCTGCCAGGCGGGACCGCCGGGGTACACGTCGCCGATCACCGGCTCGGTGAACGGCACCCCGCGCGCGAACAGGATCGGGAACACGACGAGCCCGAACAGCACGTTCATCAGCACGCCGCCCGAATAGATGAAGAAGCGCTGGCCGACCGGCTTCGCCCACAAGTGGTCCGATCCGATCGGCGCGCCGGCCGGACGTCCCTCCTCGCCGGCCATTCGCACGTATCCGCCG
>JAPLGY010000336.1 GCA_026389955.1 Caldilinea sp.
TATCTCTGTTCTGCCTGTGGCGCCACCCATCTGCGCTGGGCCGGCAAATGTGCGGAGTGTGGCGAATGGAACACGTTGGAGGAGGCCCCTGTGCGTCTGCCGGACAAAGGGCGGGCAGGGATGGCTTCGGTCGAGCGTCTGGGCCGACCTGTAGCCCTCACCCAGGTCGTTCAGGACGACCAGCCACGGCTGCTGCTGCGCATGGCAGAGCTGGGCCGTGTGCTTGGCGGTGGGATTGTGCCAGGGGCCTGTGTGCTGGTCGGGGGTGACCCCGGAATCGGCAAGAGCACGCTGTTGCTGCAGATGGCGGCGGATGTCGCCCGCCACAACGGAACGGTGCTGTATGTCTCGGCCGAGGAAAGTGCCCATCAAATCGGGCGCCGGGCCTCCCGGCTCGGGATCTGCGAAGAGCGGCTGCTGGTGCTGGCGGAGATCGTCGTCGAATCGATCGCGGATCAGATCGAAGCGGTCAGACCGGCGCTGGTCATCGTCGACTCGGTGCAGGCGATCTATTCGGGCAGCGGTTCCAGCGCAGCCGGGACGGTCAGCCAGGTGCGCGATTGTGCGGCGACGTTGCTGCGTGTGGGCAAAGCACAGAACATCCCGATCTTTCTGGTCGGGCATGTGACCAAAGAAGGCACGATTGCTGGCCCGCGTGTGCTCGAACATATGGTGGATGCTGTGCTGCAGCTGGAAGGCGAACGTTTTCACGCCTTTCGTCTGCTGCGTTCGATCAAAAACCGTTTCGGCAGCACCAACGAAGTCGGCGTTTTCGAGATGACCGAACTCGGGATGCAGGAGGTTGCCAACCCGTCTGAGCTGTTTTTGGCCGAGCGTCTGCCCAACGCCACAGGCAGTGCGATCGCGGTTTCGATGGAAGGGACCCGCCCGCTGCTGGTGGAGGTCCAGGCGCTGTGCAGCACGACGACCTTCAGCATGCCGCGCCGCACAGCGAACGGGGTCGACACCAATCGGTTGCTGCTGCTGGCGGCTGTGCTGGCCAGGCGGGTGGGGTTGGATTTGGGAGACCAGGACATTTTCGTCAACGTCGTCGGGGGAATGCGGGTCGACGAGCCAGCGGCGGACCTGGCGGTGGCTGAGGCGATCGCCAGCAGCTTGCGCAGCCGACCTGTCTACGCCGACCTGGCCATCGTCGGGGAAGTGGGGCTGAGCGGCGAACTGCGCAGCGTCGGCCAGCTGGCCCGGCGGCTGCATGAGGCCAAAAAAATGGGGTTCACCCGTGCGCTGGCCCCGCGCAGCACGCTGCAGCGCAGCGGCGGCGACAGCCCTCCCCAGGGCATCGAAGTCATTGGCGTGCGCACCCTCTCTGATGCGCTGGGGGTCGCACTGCTCAAATAAATTGGCCTTTGCCTTGTGGGGCAAAGACACGCCTGCGCGCGACTTTGTGACAAAATATGGGTTATTGATCTCTGAACAATCATTCGATCGGAATTCGGAACACTTGTCAATTGAGGAATCAACGATTTAGCACGTATGACAACCAACAACCACACAACACCGCCGCGCGTGGTGATCACCGGCATGGGGGCATTGACTCCACTGGGACACACCGTGGAGGCGACCTGGCAGAACCTGGTCGCCGGCCACAGCGGCATCGACCATATCTCCCGTTTCTCCACAGCTGATCTGCGGGTCAACTTTGCCGGCGAGGTACGCGATTTTGACCCAGGTCTGTACATGGATCGCAAGGAGGCCAGGCGGCTGGACCCTTGCATCCAGTACGCGTTGGTGGCGACGCGCCAGGCCATCGTCGACGCTGGCCTTGATCTGGACAACGAGGACCCAACCCGGATTGGGGTGGTGATCGGCAGTGGGATCGGGGGGGTGAGCAGTTTTCAGGAGAACATCGAGCTGGTGCAGGCCAAGGGGTTGCGCAAGGTCAGCCCGTTCATGGTGCCCAACATGCTGGTCGACAGTCCGGGTGGCAAAGTGGCGATCGAGTTTGGCCTGCAGGGCCCCAACCATGCGGTGGTGAGCGCCTGCGCCAGCGGCACAACCGCATGCGGGGAGGCATTTGAAATTTTGCGGCGCGGGGATGCCGACGTGCTGGTGGCGGGCGGCACTGAGGCGGCGCTGCTGCCGATCCATCTGGCTGCTTTCGATGTGATGGGCGCGCTCAGCCAGCGGGTGGAGGATCCCAAGACAGCCTGCCGTCCCTTCGACAACAGCCGCGATGGGTTCGTGATGAGCGAAGGTTCAGCCGTGTTGATCTTGGAAACGCTCGAACACGCGCTGGCGCGCGGGGCCCACATCTACGCCGAGATGATCGGCTACGGCAATACCAACGACGCCTACCATATGGCGGCGCCGCACATCACAGGGCGTGGGGCCGCCGAGGCGATGCGTGTGGCGCTGCGCAAGGCAGCCGCCTACGGCGAAGGGCTGAAGGATGTCGACTACATCAACGCGCACGGCACCGCTACGCGGCTCAACGATGTCGGCGAGACGCTGGCGATCAAACAAGTCTTCGGCGAGGCGGCCTACAGCGTGCGCATCAGCAGCACCAAAAGTATGACAGGCCATCTGCTGGGCGCCGCAGGTGCCTTGGAAGCGATCATCTGCACCAAAACGATCAACACCGGCCTGGTCGCGCCGACGATCAACCTGCATGAACCGGACCCGGCGTGTGATCTCAATTACACGCCCAACCAGGCGGTGGAGATGGATGTGCGGGTGACCTTGAGCAACAGTTTTGGGTTCGGCGGGCACAACGCCTGTATCCTGTTGCGCCGCTACGTCTAGCGTTGCAACAACGAAGGAGGAGCCATGGCAGATGCCACGAAACCGCCAGACCGAGCAGCGAACAACGGGACAGCGAACAACGGGACAGCCGGGCAGGAGCCGCGGGCAGAGAGGGTCGGCGAGCCGGCCTATCGCCCGCGGTACGCCCACATTGTGGGGTGGGGTTCGTATGTCCCAGAGAAGGTGATCACCAACCACGATCTGGAACAGATCGTGGACACCAACGACGAGTGGATCCGCAGCCGCACCGGCATTGCCGAGCGCCATGTGGCAGCAGACCCCAAGGAGACGTCGGTGACGCTGGCAGTGGCGGCCGCCCGCAAGGCGCTGGAGGTAGCCGATGTGCCGGCCGGCAAGATCGACCTGATCGTCTGTGCCACGACCACACCGGAATATGCCTTTCCTGCCACCGCTTGCCTGATCC
>JAPLGY010000099.1 GCA_026389955.1 Caldilinea sp.
ATCTGCAATTTTGAAAGAAAGATCGGTGTTCATGTGAGATCTCCTCTGTGTGACAAGAGCCGTCCAATGCAAGTGTTGTCTTTGCCGGTGATCGAGGGAAAGCATGAGGCAGGCTTGACTGTACTCTCTTTCCGTACGATGATCCACTCTACGTGTGCAGTCGAGTAGGGATGTCACCATATCATATCATCTGCAGTGCAAACAACCATGACGGTTTCTGTCCTGTGTTGGGGTGGGGGCTGTTTGAACGGGGAGTCAAGGAGAAGCTGGATGTCTGAAAAAACGATCATTGCCCATTTCATGCACGAATACGAGGAGGCTGCTGCTGGCGCAGCGATGACGCAGACAGAGAGGGCACAGGGGTATTATGTTGGTCAGATCGACGAGGCGCTCATTCCCGTCCTGGAGGCGCAGGGCGTGATCGTTCAGGTGCTGGAGGAGGTGCGTTCTTCTCCGGCTGCGATGGTCGAGTCTGTCCCTTCAGGTGCTGCGTTTGAGGTGGCCAAGGGGATTGAGGAGTCGGATTACGTAGCTGCGACCACAGACTTTTACATTGTTGAATTCAGCGGACCGGTGTTAAAGAGCCGTCGGGACGAACTGCAAGCGTTTGGCGTGGCCTTGCTCGAGCAGTTGGCGCCGAGTCGTTACACGGCGCGGCTCAACGTCAGCCAGGTTCGGGCTGTGCAGCAGTTGTCCTATGTGCGCGGCGTGCGTCTTTACAAAGAGACTGTCTCTGGCGCAGCGATGCCCAAGGGGGTGCTGGCGGACGCCCAGCCTGAGCAAGCGGTACCGCAGAGGATCATCTACGACGTGCGTCTGCATCGTGCGCAGGATCGCGCCTTTGTGCTTGATTGGCTGGAGGCCAATCAGGTGGCTGTGGTCGCTGCAGGCGGGCGCAAGGTGCGCGTTTACCTGTTTGAAGGTTCTCTGCTGCGCAGCGACCTGGCGCGTCTGCCCGAGGTAGCGGTTGTCGAGCGCTATGTTGCACCGGAACTGTGCAACGACCTCGCCCGTCAGCTGCTTGGCATTGATTCTGTCTCCTCTGCCACGCCGACGGTGCCCTACACGGGTACGGGTGAGGTGGTTGGTGTGGCGGACACTGGCCTTGACGAGATGCACCCGGACTTTCAGGGGCGGGTCGTCGGGGTCAGGGCGCGCGGCCGTCCGGGCGATGCCAGCGATCCCAACGGTCACGGCACCCACGTTGCCGGTTCTGTAGCTGGTGACGGTGCAGCGTCTGCTGGGGCGATTCGAGGGACAGCGCCGGCGGCGCAGCTCTATTTTCAGTCGATTTTGACCCATGATGGAACATTGGGCGGGTTGCCTGCGGATCTGAACGAATTGTTCGAGGAGGCGTACCAGGCTGGTGTGCGCGTCCACAACAACAGCTGGGCCTCACGCACTGCCTCGCGCTATACCAATCATTCGATTGAGGTCGATGAATTCGTTCAGAGCCACAAAGATAGGCTTGTTGTGATTGCTGCGGGCAATGAAGGGAAGGCCAGTGCATCGCTTCACAGCCAGCCGGGTTTTGTAGATTGGCTTTCGATCGGGTCGCCTGGCTCGTCGAAGAATGGTCTGACCGTGGGGGCCAGCCGCAGCAACCGTCAAAGTGGCGGCTATGCCCAGTATACCTGGAAACAATTCAAGCCTGGCCATTTCCCGCAGGCGCCGATTGCGGACGAGAAGGTGTCTGGCGACCCGGAAGCGCTTGCTGCGTTCAGCAGCCGTGGACCGTGCGACGATCGCCGCATCAAGCCTGACCTGGTGGCGCCGGGCACCGATATTTTGTCGGCTCGGTCGTCGACGGCGCCGGACGGAAACTTTTGGGGGCTGTATGCTGCCAACCCACGCTATGCGTTTCTGGGAGGGACCAGCATGGCTGCGCCGCTGGTTTCGGGCTGTGCTGCGCTGGTGCGTGAATACTACCGTACGCAGCGCGGCCACATGCCAAGCGCTGCGCTGCTCAAGGCCACGCTTCTCAACGGTGCGCGGTCGCTTACTGCGGCCGACGCATTGGCCGACCACGGGGATCTGCCCAACTATCACCAGGGGTTTGGTTTTTTGTACATGCCCTGGGTGCTTCCCAATCCGGGCGTCGCTTTTGAGCTTCAATTTTTGGATACATGGCAGACTCCTGTGCAGCAGCTTCCTGACAGCGGCAGCCGCATCCGCATTCAGTTCAGCATCAGCGGTGGTGTATGGCTGCGCATCTGTCTTCCCGGCAGAAATGGATGGGGAACGGCAACCTGCCTGGCAGCCTGAAGATCCCGGACCCAGAGAACAACGTGGAGGTGGTCCGGCTGGACAACCCGCTGCCTGGGGAGTATCTGGTCCAGATCACGGCCACCAATCTGTTGGCTGGCCCGCAGGACTATGCGCTGGTCGTGGCCGGCCAGCTGCAGGGTGGGCTGGCTGTGTTTTGACCCTGATCCACGACCGCATGTGGTCTTTGCAGGCACCCGAGGCTGGAGGGCCTGTGTGGGCACAGAGCACACCCACGGCAGAAACGGCCAAAGAAACTCGAATTGGGCAAATGACAAATAGCATTTTTTTGGCCGATGGTGTATAATTCTCTTGTATTTTATGTCTGTTTGCCAGTGTAAAAATGACGAGCTGCTATGCCAAACGAAACTCTTCTGCTTCAGTTGACTCAACTGACCGACACCTATCTTCTGCGCCAGAAACGTGCTGCTGCGGTGCTGTCTGCGTTCAAGCTCACCGGCGATGCACTTAGCAAGACAGTGCGCGCGTTGCAGGAGTATGCGGCTGAGGACAGTACGGTTGCGGCAGCCCAGGATGCTTTTGCCCGTGTCAAGGTCAAGGAAGAAGGCATCGACCCGTTGGCCCCAGAGCTGCGTCGCGAGGTCAAAAATTTGACCCTGCTCCTCTCTGCACTCAAAGAGGCCTCCAACGCGCTGCGCGCCGAACCGGTGGACGTGGCCCGGCTGGACAAGGCGTTGGTTTTTCTGCTGATCCGCAAGGAAGCTGCCGTGGCTGCGTTGATCCCGTCGCTGCAGAGCGAGCTTGACCTGGCACAGCGGGCGCTGGGGGATGAGTTTGGGGTGAAGCTGCGGGCTGCTCTGGAGTCGTTGGGGGTACATCTGGGCGGGCGCCCCCCCAAGTTTACGATCGGCCGCTTTGAGTTGGACGCCAATTTTGCCCGCCGTTCCTGTGTGTTGCGCTACGGCAAGGATACGGTGGCTCCCCATGTGTCCATCACGGTAGAAGCTGCTCTCAAAGCGTACCTGGCTGCTGTCAAAGAGATCGAAAATCGCCCTGTGGGGGGCTCGGCCTGGCTGGCACAGCTGTACGAAGCGTATCAGATGGTGCAGCGCAAGCGCGCCAGCACGGCCAGCCGCGTCAATGTGGTCGATGTCTATCTGGAACTGGTGATGCTGCGGCAGGGACGCACGTTTGCGGGCGAGCCGAGCAAGCGCACCTTCACCGAATATAGTCGAGCCCAATTTATCTACGATTTTTACCGGATCACCGGGCAACAGCGGCTGGTCCACCAGGGGATGCAGGTCAAAGTGCACAGCGCAACCAAGTCGCAGACCGACAGCCCGGCCAAAAGCATGTGGATTGTCGAGGGGGATTCCCCTTACGATGGGCGCTACATTGCCGACATCGAATTTGAAAAGGAGCAGCGGTGATGCTGCCGGAACCACGGCTTGCCCGCCAGATTGTCGAGACGCTCGGCCAGTCGGGGACTCCTCTCTCCAAAGGGGTCAGTTACTACAACGCAGGCAATGAGTCGCTGCTCAACGCCATCGACACCCACTATCTGGGCTCGTATCTGGCTGAGGGGGGAGCGGTCTTCAAGTTGGTGGTGGGCGACTACGGTGCAGGCAAGTCGCATTTTCTGTACTGCGTGCGCGACCGTGCCTGGCAGCGCAATTTTGCAGTCAGCAAGGTCGACCTGAGCCCCAAGGAGAGCCCGTACGACGACCAGCGACGCGTCTACAGCGCGGTGGCCTCGGCGCTGGTCTGGCACGAGCTGGGTGGGTTAGGTGAAGATGAACAGGGGTTGGCGCGCTTTGTCGAGGGGACCTTGCGCCGGCTGCTCACCCCGCAAGGAGTGGATCTGGGGGAGCAAGGGGCGGAGGCGTTGCCCGAAGTGCGTGCGTTGTTGCAGACTGTGGCCAGCACCGCCATCGACAGCCTCAGCTACCACAAGGCCATTCAAGGGTATCTCACAGCGCTGTTGCGCGACCAGACAAGACGGCTGGAGTCGTTGGAGCGCTGGCTGCACGGCGAGGAGGTCAGCCCGGAGGACATGCGCGACCTGCGCACGATCGGGGTGACGGAGAAGATCAACAAAAACAACGCGTTCAAGATGCTCCGTTCGCTCTGTCAGACAGTGCGTGCGCTGGGCTACAGTGGGCTGGCGCTTCTTTTTGATGAAGGGGACCGCATGTTGAGCATCGGCGGCAAGGCTGAAAAGACGGCGACCGACAACCTGCGCGAGGTGATCGACCGCTGTCGTGAAGACCTGCCCGGCGCGCTGTTCATGTATGCGGTGCCGCCCGATTTTCTTAACACAGTGGTGCCCAAATATCCAGCGCTGCAGCAACGTGTGCAGGCAGCCAACTTTTTTTCGCGCAGCAACCCATTCAGCCCCCAGATCGACCTGGAGCATCTCGACCTGCCTGACGAAGAGCTGCTCGAACAGATCGGCTACCGGCTGCTGCCGATTTTTGAGCTGGCTTACGGGCTCAAGCTGAACCAGGAGATGCAGGCGGGCAACATCCACGCGCTCTCTGCAGCGGCCCGCAGCGCCTACCTGGCGATCAGCCACCGTCGTCTTTTTGTCAAGACGGTGGTGACCGAGTGGTATCGGCAAAAAGAGGAAGGTGAGGTTGCGCTGACGCCCGAGGTTGCGGCTGCGCTGATCAAGGGGCAGAGCGATGCACTCACTCTGCTGGCCGATGCACAACAGAGCCCTTATTGACGAGGTAGCCTGTGGAGCCACAAACGGTTCATCATCCACATTTTGGTGCGGGCCAGCTGCTCAAAACCTATATGGGCGGCTACGAATGGGAAGTGCTTTTTGCTGCGGGGCGCCGTTTTCGTTTGCCTGCAAAGGAGTTTTCACCTGCCTCCTACGCGGCTTTGTCTGTGCGACCACAGCCGCTGGCTGAAACAGCCACCCGGCTTCCCCTGGAAACGGATCAGTTTCGTGCTCGTCAGACGCTGGAAGCGCTGCGGGTCGGCATTGTGCCGATCCAGGACGCTGAGACGTTGACGATCGGGCTGGAGGCGGAGCGGGTCACCCTGGACCGGGCACTGGACCGCAGCCACGAACGGGGCGGCGATGTCATTGCCGTGATCGGGGATTACGGCTTTGGCAAGAGCCACTACATCGAGCTGGCTGCGCGGCGTGCGCTGCGCGAAAATTTTTTGGTCGCAGGGGCCAGTCTGGATCTGGTGGAGGTGCCTCCCAGCAAAGCACACAAGATCTACGAGGCGCTGGTGGCCGCTCTGCGCTACCCGGACAGTCCCCGGCAGGGGTTGCTTCCTCTGGTCGAGAGGGCGCTGGCCCAGCCGGGGGCTGTGGCCGAGTTTGTGCGGCTTTGCCCACGCTCGGTGAACGAGTGCCCGCTGGCTGCTGTCCTGACCGCGTTACAGGAATGCCCCAGCCAGAGCGCGCTGGAGGAGACGGTGGCCTGGTTGAGCGGGCAGACCAAACCGCAGGCCGACATGAAAAGCTGCCTCAAACGCCCGCCCCGTCTTTACATCAACGGCGAGAATGCCCGACAGTACAGCTATCTGCTCACCGGAATCGGGTTGTTGGCCACGCTGGTCGGCTACAGCGGCATCGCCGTGTTGATCGACGAATCAGAACATTACTCGTTGTTGCGCGGCGCACAGCGGGAGCGCGCCGACTCTTTTTTCAAGGCCATGATAGTCAGCGCGCTGGGTCTGAATAACGGGCGGATCGACGCCCGTCGCGAGATTCCAGAGAACCCGCGCGCCGACTATCCGGTCTGCTATAGCTCGGAGCCTCATCTTTTCTTTCTGTTCGCGCTGACCGAGAGTGCAGATCGCATGCCTGTAGGCACCTGGCTGGCACCGTCCCATCTGGTGCGGCTGGACGACCGCTTTATTGAGCGAGACATTCGTGAGTTTTATAACACGTTGCTGCGCTACCACAGCATGGCCTATGCCTACACGGCCGCCCCGGAGCGCTACGCGGAGGCTGCTGCGGTGGCCCCGGGGCTGCTGGCGCGGGCGCTGGCGCAGCACCGCATCAACCTGCGCGAGCTGATCCGCAACGCCGTGACGACGTGTGACCTGCTCTATCTGTACCCTGACTATACGGCAGAGACGATGGCTCGTGAATTGAAGGCGGGTTTGAAGTTGTAGCGGTTGAACCGGCGGATGGGTGTTGAACAGCACAGAGGGGCCTGTGGACGAGTACAAATTGATCAAGGCTCGCCTTCCGCGCACGTGGTCTCCTTTTTTTGCCCGTCACGGCAATTTTACCCCAGCGCAGGCGGCGGCCCTTCCGCTGCTGCTCGCCGGGCAAAATGTGCTGTTGTGTGCGCCGACTGCCAGCGGCAAGACCGAGGCGGCGCTGGCCCCCCTGATCGAGCGGTATCTTGCGCCTGAAAGCCAGGCGATGCAGTTGACCCTGCTTTATCTCTTGCCGACTCGTGCGCTGGTCAACGACATTGCTGGCCGGCTGACCGCCCCGCTGGAGCGGCTGCGCGTGCGGCTGGCGGTGAAAACCCGGGATCGGGACGACTTTGACCCGCGACGGCCTGCTTCGATTCTGTTGACAACCCCAGAAAGTCTGGATGCCCTGCTGGCCAGGCGGCCCAAAGCCTTGACTCAGGTGCGCGGGGTCGTGATCGACGAACTGCATGTGTTCGACGGCGATGTGCGTGGGGACCAGCTGCGCGTGCTGCTTGCGCGGCTGCGTCAGGTCCGCACCTTTGCCATGCAGCAGGGCGATGCCAGCGATGCGGCTGTTCAGTATGTGGCGCTTTCGGCGACGGTGGCTGCGCCGGAGAGCGCTGCTGCGCGCTATTTCCCGGATGCTCGGGTGGTGGTTATGGCTGCAGAGTCGGCAGAGGCGTTGTTGGCGCTGTTGAAAGAATTTCAGGCGTTTGGCTGGCGCAAGGCGCTGGTGTTTTGCAACACCCGCGCCGAGGTGGAGCTCTATGCCACGGCTGTGCGGCGCATGGGGTCGCCGTTTGGCCAGCAGGTTTACGTTCACTACTCCAACCTGGATCGGCTGCGTCGTCGCGAGATCGAAGAACAGTTTGCCCAGGCGGACGCTGCGATCTGTTTTGCCAGCAGCACCTTGGAGTTGGGGGTCGACATCGGCACAATCGATGTGGCGGTTCAGATCGGTGCGCCGGGCAGTGCTGCGGCTTTTGTGCAGAGAATTGGGCGTGCAGGGCGGCGGCGGCAGACGATCCAGGCGGTCTGTTTTTTTCGGACCCCGCTGGAAGAAGCGCTGCTGCGTGCGCTGCTTGCCGCGCCCGAACCTGTCCCGACTCGCGCTCCGTTTCGTGCTTCGGTCGCGGTGCAGCAGATTTTCAGCCTTTTGTTGCAAAGCCCGACCGGGGCAATACGGCTGGCTTCGTTGTGTCTGCTCTTTGAGGGGTTGGTGGCTGAAAGCGAGCTTGCTGCGCTGCTTGGCCATCTGCAGGAAATGCGCTATCTGCAGAGCGCGCGGGTGGGGGAATGGCGTGCCGGCGAGCGACTCAATCGGCTGGTCGACCAGCAGTCGTCCGAGCATGCGCCGATGAGTCTCTACAGCAACATTCAAAACCGTCCACCGACGGTAAAAATTCGCGACCAGAACAGCCAGCAGATCGTGGCTGCGGTGGACCCTCTCT
>JAPLGY010000224.1 GCA_026389955.1 Caldilinea sp.
CAAACGTAAAATGTCAAAGTTCCACCTCAAACGGCCTGAACACGCTCGCTCCCCGCAGCCAACAATACCGTTTCGCAAGGCGGTAGTCCTTATTTGAAAGGTCTTGGGCTTAGGCTACTTTTCGCAGCCGCCAGTGGTTGGTGCCATCTGGGTTGCGTGTGTAGGACAGCTCGTCTACGAGTGCATGTACGATTTGAAGCCCCCAGCCCCGCTCCGGCAACTCCAGGGGGTCGGGCATCTCAGCGCGCGTCGACGGCAGCGATCGGGTAAAGGGTACGCCCGAGTCGATGAAGTGCGCGACAATACAGCATCTATTGTATGTCAGTTCCATCCACATCGTCGCCGCTGCAGCGGAAGGCGGATAGGCGTGCCGCACAATGTTGTTGGCAATTTCGATCACAGCGGTCTCAAACTCTTGTCGCAGCTGTACGGGCAGCGGGTATGCCAGCCGCCGTTCAGTCGCCGCCCAAAAGTGCGTGATGCACAGGCGAACCGCCTCGAGCTGCTCGACAAGCGCAGGCAGCTCGACCGTTTCGTGAACACTTGCTGCAGATTCGATACACACGGTCATTTACTCGAGAAAATCTGAAGCGGCTTCGTCCAGCGTGACATACGGCTTCAATACGCGATCGAGCGAAGTAAGACTGAAGACAAGTTGTACCTGCTGATTCGGTCGTGCCACGCGCAGGTCGCCGCCTGCCAGCCGAGTCGCTTTCAGCCCGCCGATCAGCGCTCCAAGACCGGAGCTGTCTATGCTGGTCACCTCGGCAAGATCGACGACCAGATGGCGTCGTCCCTGAGTCACACTCTCGCTGAGCATCGTCTTGACTGCTGCCGCAGACAGCAGATCCAGCCGACCTTCCAGCCTAATCACAGCGCCGACTGCGCTGCGGGGTTCAACGGTCCACTTCATCTCCATTCCTTTCTACCAAACAGGTACCGCCCTGCTGGATGACGGTGCTATCCAGGGCGACCACGCAGCAGAGCAGCAGTGTCGACGGCCTGGCCAGCGGCACCGCTTTCGGTCACTTCTGGGGGGCGGTAGGTGGCGGCGTCGAGCACTGCACTGAGCAGGATCAAATTGTACATTACCCAGAAGATATTGGTGACAATCGAAACGCCCTCGTCGGTCAGTCCAAGCGTCAGACGCACCAGCGCGTAGATCGAGCTCCCGATCAGCAGCAGCATGGCGACGATCTGTGGTCGCACCAGATCCCAATGTTGGCCGCCCTGCCGCGTTTTGGGCGTGACAACGAAGGCCAACTTCTTGCCGCGATAGACGTTGTTGACTGCCGAGATCACCGCGCGGATCCACAACGGGAAAAGCGCCAGGCTGTATTGCTGGCCGCGCCAGGTCTTCTTGCCCCAGCCGACGACCAGGAAAAACAGTTGATTGATCAGCAGATAGGGCATGAGATGCCGGAACAATTCAGCCGAGAAGGCATTGACGGGCAGCCAGCCCAACCCAAGATAAAGAATCGGCGCGGCGATGTAGATGACACTGAAGAAGCCAGAGAAGTAGCTCCACATGGTCGCGAAGTACATCAGGCGCTGGCCGAACGAAAGCCCGCGCTGTGTCAGCGGGCTCTCGCTCAGCATGACCTGGATCGTGCCTTGCGCCCAACGCAGACGCTGCTGCATCGCTGTGCGCAAATCTTCGGGCGCCAGCCCGCGCGCCAGCACCTCGTGATGGTAGACCGACTTCCAGCCGGCAGCGTGCAGGCGCATGGCAGTCGCCATATCTTCGGTCACAGAGATGGTAGAAAAGGGCATGATCGGGATCGCCTCGTCGGAGCGGTCGACGTCGATGGCCATCAGCAGGTGGCGCACAGTTTCGATCGCAGCCAGCGGCGAGGTTGTGCGGCTGGCAAGCTGCGCAAGTGCCGTCTCATCCTCGAGCAGTTTGGTGAAACTGCTTTCCACATGGTCGAGGTCGATGCCAGGAATGTCGGCCAGCTCAGCGCGGATGTGCATCAACTCGTGGCTGACCAACTCTTGTGCTACTTCCTGGGCACGGCGCTGGAACTCCCACGTAATTGACTGGATCGATTCTTTGGCGCTCAGTTTGTGGCGCACCTGTTTGACGGCGGCGCGCAGTTCGAGCAGTGCAGCGCGCACGGCCTGTTCCGATCTGTCCACCAACAGCGGGGGCTGGGTGAGGAGCAGGTCGGCCGTGTGTAAGGAGCGGCGCACGCGCTTTGTCAAATCGCGGGAATAGGCCTTGACGCCGATCTGCATCAACGCATCACGGCGCAGCACGGCATTGGAACCACAAAAAAATGCAGCATTCCAGCCATCTTTGCCTTGCTGGATTGGCCCGTAAAAGAGTGGGGCGTCGCTGCCAAACGGGTCGCCGGGCGGGACATTGTAGAACCACTGGGGTGTCTGCACAAAAGCGACCCACGGATCGCTGAAGTAGCCCAACGTGCGATCGAGGATGGCGGGCGACGGAATCTGATCGGCGTCGAGGGTGAGCAGAAACTCGCCCGTGGTCTGAAAGAGGGCGTTGTTGAGATTGCCCGATTTGGCGTGGCGATCCATGCCTTGCCACTCGACCGTGCGCACGATGTAGCTGACCCCCTCCGCTTCTGCCATCGCGCGCATCGCTGGTGAGTTGCCATCGTCGATGATGTAAGTACGGTGCGGATAAGAGATGGCAACGACAGCGCGTACGGTCTCGCGCACGATCTCGATCGGCTCGTTGTAACAGGTGATCAAGACATCGACGGTGACTGCAGGCGGCGCAGGGGGGGAGGTGGTACGCGGCGTGGATCGCCAGATCGTCAGGCCAAAAAGCCAAGAATCGAGATAGCTGTAGGTTTCGGCGATGACCAGCGGTACGGCGATCCACCAGAACGACCAGTTGATCGACGCACCCCAACGCCAGACGATATAGTATGTTCCCAAGAGCAGATTGGCAACAATGAGGATGC
>JAPLGY010000009.1 GCA_026389955.1 Caldilinea sp.
TTTTTTACAGCTGCGGCCGCCAACGAAACGCTTTGACGACACGGGTACAATTCGGGTTTAGCCCTCGATGGCGCGCAGCGCTTCGAGCACCGGCTGTGCTTCGCTCTCAAGAATCGCATTGACATCGGCAAACGCGACAGCGACATCGTCTGACTGGACGGTGATCCGTTCCAGGGCGCTGCCGATAATCTGGTCGCCGTTGGGCACGAAGACGCGGGCTGCATCTTGAGGGCGGGTCAACGCCAACTGTTCGGTGGCTGTTTTGAATTGTGGGAACTCGACAAAGTAGCTTTGCATCGCCTCGCTTTGCAGAGCGCTCTTGCGCACCGGCATATAGCCGGTGTTTTGGGCCCAGTAGGTGGTATTTTCTGGATTGGAAACAAAGGCGATGTAGGACATGGCTGCTTCCTGTTTTTCTGCAGGTGTCGAAGCCAGGATGGCCAGCCCTGCGCCTCCTGTGCAGCATCCGAACTGGTATTTTTTGGGCAGGAAGGCGGTGCCGAATTCAAAGGTGGCGTTCGCTTTGATTCCTCCCATAGAACCTGTCGACATCATCGATGCAGCCGTCAGTCCGTTGATAAAATCGCTGCTGATGTCTTTGCTGGGCACTGCCCAGCCGTAGTTGTGTACTGTGTTTTTGTAAAACTGGCCTGCCTCGAGCGTGGCTTCGTCGGTCATACGCATTGTGAAGTCAGGGTCGCTGTAGGAACCGTTGAACTGCCAGGCCACTCCCTGGAAAAGCCAGGCGATGTAGCTGGCACCGTCTGGGTGGGCAAAGGCGGAGACTTTCAACTCGTCTCCTTCTTTTTGAAGCAGGGTTGGCGCCCATTCCACAAATTCGTCCCAGGTCTCCGGGCCCCTGTCTGGCAATCCGGCCGCAGCCCATTTTTCCTTGTTGTAGTAGAAAAGCGGTGTGCTGCGTGCAAAAGGCATCCAGTAGTGTTTGCCCTGGCGCACCCCCTCGTTGATCAACGAATCCTGGTAGTCGGCCAGATCGATGTTCTGGGCACTGAGCAGGTCATCCAGCGGCAGCAGGTTTTGTGAAAGATAGAATTTGAACCACCACACGTCGCTCAACAGAGAGACATCTGGGGCGGTGCGCGCCTGCAGGGCTGCGGTCACTTTTTGTGCAGTTTCTTCGTAATTGCCCTGGAACTGGTAGTCGACGACGACGTTGCTCTGGCTTTCGTTGAAACGTTTGACCAGTTCGGTTTCTGCTTCCCCGTTTTTGCCGCTGAAGCTGCTCCAGACAGTCAGTTTCAGTGGTTCTGCAGCAGGTGCTGCATCTTGCTGTGCTGCCGGAAGTGTGGCTGGCACGCAGGCAGCCAATGCCAGTGCGCTGACCCCTGCGCCTGCACTCCAGAGAAATTGACGACGAGAAATTTGATTGGACATAGTGGTTGACTCCTTCTAAAATCACAACAGATAGAACAGATGTAAGCGAGATCTGCGGAATTGCTCTACCCTTTCACCGCGCCAGCCGCGATCCCGTCGACGACATAGCGTTGTGCGTAGAGAAAAACCAACACAACGGGCACAACCACAAAGAGTGTTCCCGCCATGACAACCCCCCAGTTGATTGTGCCTTCCTCGACCATGAGCCAGAAGATGCCGATGGGCAGCACACGCATCTCGCGTGTGTTGGTCACCAACAGCGGCCAGAGGAAGTCGTTCCACTTTGCCACAATGCTCAGCAAGGCCATGGTGACGATCGCCGGTCTGGCCAGCGGCAACACGATCGACCAGAGTGTACGGAGGTGGCCGGCGCCGTCCACTTTGGCTGCATCCATGACCTCGTGGGGCAGCGTTCTGAAATACTGGCGCAGCAGAAAGGTGCCGTAGGCGACTGCTGCTCCCGGCACGACAATTCCCTGATAGGTATTGATCCAGCCCAGTTGGGCGATGGTCAGATAGTTGGGGAGGATTGTGACCTGGTTTGGCACCATCAACGCAGCCAACAAAATCAGGAACAGGAGCTCTTTCTGGGGGAAACGCAGAAAGGCGAAGGCAAAGGCTGAGGTCACTGCAAAGAAGACCTCAAAGCCACTTCCAAACAGTGTGGTGATCAGCGTATTGACGTAATAGCGACCAAAGGGGGCTGCCTGCCAGGCATCGACAAAATTCGTCAGGGTTGGCTGTTTGGGCAGCCATGTGGGGGGGACTTGATAGATCTCTTGGGAAACTTTGAAGGCGCCGATGACCATCCAGTAGACAGGCAGTCCAATCACGGCCACGCAGAGGAGCATTCCAAGGTAGCCTGTGAAGCGACGCGCCAGCGAGTATTTCTGACCTGCCCACTCGTCTGCAAATCGATCGGAGGCGGTCGGCGTTTTGACATCACGATTCATGCTGACCCTCGATCAGGCGTAATGAACATTTTTTTCGCTGTAGCGGAATTGGACGACAGTGAACACGAGCATGATTCCAAAGAGCAGTACAGAAGCAACCCCAGCCCGTCCTGCGTTGAAGGCAACGAATCCTTCTTGATAGAGGGCATAGATCAGCGTTGTGGTCGAGCGGATCGGACCACCCTCCGTCATGACCTTGACAATGTCAAAAGACTGAAAGCCGGCCAGGATACTTGTCAACACCAAAAAAAAGAGCACAGGTGAAAGTCCGGGCAGGGTGACAGCCCGAAAGCGTGCTATGCTCCCTGCACCGTCGACCCCTGCGGCTTCGTACAGTTCTTTGGGGATTGCCTGCAGCCCTGCCAACAGAATGACGACTGCGTAGCCGAGATTTTTCCAGACATGCACGATGATGACTGCGAGCATTGCCCAGTTTGGATCCAGCAGCCAGTTGGGGGAGCGCATTCCTACCAGACGAATGAGGACATCCAACAGCCCATAGCGGGGGTCGAAGATATAAATCCAGACAATTCCAATTGCGGCTCCACTCAGCATGACCGGGCTGAAGATCACGCTGCGCGCACTGTTGCGCCAACGCAATTTTTGGTTGAGCAGCAAAGCGACACCCAGTCCAAGCACACAGAGGGCGACTACCGAACCCAGCGTAAAAAACAGCGTGTTGAACAAAATGGCCCCAAAATCGGGCGAGGTGAAAAGGTAGGTATAGTTGCTCCAGCCGACCCAGATCTTGACTGGTGAGAGCAGGTCCCAGCGCACAAAACTCAGATAGCTGTTGTAAATCAGCGGCCAATAGGTGAAGACTCCCAGAAGAAAGAGATTTGGGCTGACAAGCAACGCAAAGAGTCCCCACTCGCGTTTTTCTGCAGCCGAAAAACGTCGCACGAAATTTCCCTCTCTTTCCCAAAAATAACATCGGCTCTTTCCTGCTGACTGGACAAGGCTCCCACCATTTTTTGAAGTCAGCAAGAAACAAACTTTCGTCAATATAAGAGAACGCAATTAACAGAAGAAGTCTTTTTGATTAACGGGAGGTAATAAGGTTGTAAAGGGGCAGCATCTTCTGAAAAACCGTGTCTGCTGGCGACCAGAAAGCGCTCTCTGGATTGCGGGGGATCGGGCTGAAGCTGCACTCTCTGGGCCACGGAGAGGGTGCGGGCCGCCGAGAAACCGAGTTTTTCCAAGAGACTCGGTTTTTGCTCTGGCAGAGCGTCTTGCTGAATGACAGTTTGTCAAAATCGTACAAATCAGTCAGAATGCTGCTGGCGCTGTGGGTGTCCTGTTTCCCGCTTCTACATGCAGGGCGAACTGCTGCAGATTGACAAGGAGCTACGCGGCGTCGCTCTGCCTCAGATGACGCTGGCGGAGACCGACGCCGCCCGGCGCACAAACACAGCCGTCTGAAACGACGAAAGGGTTGTTGTGGTGAAAGGCTCTACATTTGATGCCCCGGCGCCGGACATTCCGCCTGGCGTCGGCGACCAGGGCGCCATGGTGACGCACGCAACGTATCAGCTTTTCATGGTGTTGGTAACGCTGCTGGTGCTGGCGATTGCATTTGCCTACTATCTGATCCCGCTGCCTGCGACCGTCGATCAAGTGCTGTACGTTGTGGACAGCCTTGTTGCGGTGGTCCTGCTCTACGACTTTTTTGCCCATCTCTTCTCAAAGCGTGGCCGTGTGCGCTATCTGCTGACTTACGGCTGGCTCGACCTGCTCGGTGCGCTGCCGGGCTTGCCGGCGCTGCGCCTGGCGCGCGTTTTAAGCTTGGCAGTCATGCTGCGCGAGTTGCGGGAAACGACGTCCAAGGATGTGCGCACGGCGGCGCGGCAGCGGCTGGCGGAGAGCACCCTGCTGGCCGTCGTGTTGGTTGTGTTGCTCGTTGTCACCATAGGCAGTGTTTTGATCGTGCTGATCGAGGCGCCGGTGAAGAACGCCAACATCAAAACCGGCGAAGATGCGGTCTGGTGGGCGATCGTGACAGTCGCCACCGTTGGCTACGGCGACAAATTTCCTGTGACCCCGATGGGGCGGCTCATCGGCACGGCCATGATCGTGGTGGGCGTCAGTCTTTTTTCAGTGCTCACCAGCTACATCGCCACGCAGTTCATGACGCGACGCAAGAGCACTGGTGTCAGCGAGGTAGAACTGCTGCGCCAGGAGATGCAGGCAGCGTTTGTCGAGTCTCAGCACCGCGCCGCCGCCGAGAATGCCGTGCTGCA
>JAPLGY010000323.1 GCA_026389955.1 Caldilinea sp.
TAAACAGGGTCCATATAACATCAAGAAAGATAAAATAAAATTTTAATGAATTTTATACCAGTCAATACACCAAAATTACATGCATTAGAAAAAAAATATGTCAATGAGTGCATTTCAACAAACTGGATTTCTTCTGAAGGAAAATTTGTAAAATTATTTGAAAGAAATTTTTCTTCTTTTAACAAAAGAAAATTTGGAGTTACTGTTTCAAGTGGAACTGCCGCATTAGAAATAGCCGTGAAGTCTTTAAACTTAAAAAAAAATTCGGAAGTTTTAATCCCATCATTTTCTATTATCTCAACAGCAAATGCGATAATTAAAAACCGGGCTGAAACGGCTGCTCGAACAGGATTTCTCGAACTGTCTGGTACAAGAGGAGCTGGCGATCTGCCCGGTAGATTCTGCAACAGCCGCCCCGACAGCCGCCCCGACAGCTGCCCCGACAACTGCCCCGACGAGTGCAGAGCCGGCGGCTCCCCTCGAACAGCGGGCGGCTGCACCGATTTTGGTGGTCGACGACAACCTCAACGCCAGCGCCGAGGAAAGCAGCGAGGCAGAGCTTTACGCAGAACTGCTGGCCGCTGCAGGGTACTCGGCAGAAGTTTGGGCGACCCGCACAGATGGCCTGCCCAGCGTGGAGGAACTGACCCGTCACCGCTGGGTTATCTGGAGTGACGCAGCCTACGCCCAGAGTGGGATCCAAGGAGAGTCGCTGCGCTTGCTCAGCGAGTTGATCAGCGCTGGGGGCAAGGTGACGATCGGCAGCAGAATGCCTTTTTTCGGGGTGGGAGGGGAACCTGCTTCCCCGATCGTCGATCTCCAGGTGGCAGAAGGGCTGCCAGCCTTGGGGGCAGGCTTGCCGGCAGAGCCGATCGAGCTGCCTGATGGCTTGCCGGCGGTGGTACCGCTGGAGCGTTCTCCAGGTGTTTCGACGGGGGCGTCGATCGCCCTGCGCCGCGGGCCTGCAAGTCTGGCAGCTGACGCTCCGGCGGTGATGCTGTATACGGACGAAACTTTTGAAGAGCCCAAAGGAGCGCGCTTGCTTCTGGTCGGGCTGGCACTGACCTGGCTGCCCAGCGAAGTAAGCGCCCAACTGGTGCAAAACATGGCTGCAGTGATGCTGGCGCACAAGGAAACCCCCTCTGAGTGATGCCATGTTCGGGGTCTGCATCACAGCGCTGTTCACCAGGCTTACCAGTACGGAACAACAGACGTCCTTTTTCGGGCTCGGCCTCGTTGTCGGGGGCTGCCGGCTGCACCTCTTGAAACGGGCTAAACCGCTCCACAGGACAAAGACGCTGTGATGACCGCTCTCTGCCGAGCAGTGATCCCTGGGCTTCCCTCCCTTCCCGCCGATCTGATCGAACGTCCGGCGCTGTGGGCACGCCTGGACCAGGGGGTACAGTGCCCGCTGACCTTGGTCGTCGCCCCTGGCGGCTACGGCAAAACCAGTGCGGTCGCCACCTGGCTGGCCAGGCGCCAACCCGACTGGAAAGAGAGAGAAGCTGTCTGGTACACCGTCGACAGCCTTGACGCCCCTCCCTCTTCCTTTTTGGCTCAGGTGGTCTCTGCGATACAGGCTGGCTTTCCAGGCAGCTGCGGCCAGACCTGTCAGATGTTGGAAAAGGCACCCATCTCGCCGATCGAACAGCTGGCCATCCAACTGGCGCAAGATATAACAGCGCTGCCCAAAGGGCTGGTGCTGGTGCTGGACGACTGCGACAAGGTGGAACAGACAGCGACCCTCGGCTGGCTGGAGACGTTGGTGCGCCACGCTTCTCCTGCGTTGTCGCTGGTCTGGATCTCGCGCTGCGACCCGCCGTTCTCGGTGGCCCGTCTGCGCAGCCAATCCCGTCTGGTCGAACTGCGTCTGGCTGACCTGCAGCTGAGCACTGCCGAGGTGCAGAGTGTGCTGGAGACGCACATGTCCGAGCCGGTGCCGCCAGCGCTGGCCGAGAAGCTCACCGCTCATCTGGAGGGCTGGGGTGCAGGTCTGCGTCTGCTGACTTTGTCGCTGCGGACGGGCGACGAACTTGCCCAGTATCTGAGGCACCCGGATCTGCAGCCACAGCCCCCAATTTTCGAGAATTTCATCGCCGAGGTGCTGGCCAGCCATCCGACGGCGATTCAATCCTTTCTGTTGTACAGCTCCCTGCTTCCTTATCTGCACCCAGAGCTCTGTGCCGTTGCCTTGAGGCCTAGGGTCGATGCCGAGCAGGCCTACGCGCAGTTCCACTATGTCCGGCGGCACAATTTGTTTGTGCTGCCGCTGGACGAAATCCCCGGCGGCTACCGCTACCATGCTCTGTTCAAAGCCATATTGCAGGATCGGCTGCGCAAGGCGGTGCCCCGCAGCGAGCTCGATGCCCTTTACCTTCGCTGTGCGCACTGGTACGTCAAGGCCGGCGATTTTGAACGGGCGATCGAATGCTGCCTGGCTGGGCACAACCTGTTGGTCGCTGCCAGTCAGACCGAATTTCACATCCATACGTGGCAGGAACAGGCTCAATGGGACACGCTGGAACGTGTGCTGGGCCTGCTTCCTACGGAAGTGGTCGAGCAGAGCCCGGCGTTGTTGCTGGCATATGGCTGGCTCTATCAGTTCTGGGGACAAGCTGAACTCCTGCGGGCGACCGTTGCCCAGGTGAACACGCTGCTGGAAAACCGGACACTGGCGGCGCACCTGAGACAGCAGCTGAAGGCTGAGTCAATGCTGCTGTCTCAGGCTCCGATGATCGCCGCAGGTCCGCCTCTGCAGGCAATCCAGTGCATCCAGCAGGCCCGGTGTGAGGCTGCACCGCTGCGCCCCTTTCTGGAGGGCATGGCCCACTACCTGCTGGCGCTTTACCAACAGCACACCGGGGCGGCAGCAGAGGCATTGCAGCTGCTCGACCAGATCTTTGTCGGGGAGATGCACCCACCCAGCGTCCGGCTCCGTCTGCTGCGTGCCCGCTGCATGGTGCTGCTGTACGAAGGCAAAATCACCAATCTGGCGCTGAGTGCGGGCATGTATCTGCAGCTGGCCCAACGTCATCCGCAGCGCTTCGATCTGAGCAGCGCCCATTTTATGGTGGCCTGCGCACATTATTTTATGGCTGCACAGGACGACACCGCCCTCCAACATTGCTGGGAGATTCTGCGGCACAGCCACACCACCTACCGCACCACCTTGGTGGCAGCGGTCTCGATGCTGATCGAACTGCTGCTGGCACGTGGGGCGCTGGCGGAAGCCGAGCAGGCAGCTGCAACCTTCCGCAGCGACGCCTACCGGATTCAATCGCCCCATGCCCTGAGCGATGCAGCGCTGCTGGATGCCCAGATCGCCATCCACCAAAATGACCTGGCGCGCGCGCTCCCCTGGCTGCAGAATTTTTCTGGCTGTTCTGCCCGCCCCAACGAGCTCCTGTCCGGTGTTGTCTGGGCTGCGGGTCTGCTGGCACTGCGCGAGCCGAGCTGGCTGGCCGCTGGCAATGGCTGGGTGGGGGCCATGCTGGAACGCTGCCAGGCAACCCATGCCCAAGTCTGGGTGGTTCGGCTGCAGGTGCTGCGCGCTCGTTTTTTTGCCGCCAAGGGGAACCGGCAGGCAGCCCAGCAGAGCCTGCACGCAGCGCTGCTGATTGGCTGTCCGAATCAGCTTTTTCGTCCGTTTCTGGTCGACGACCCGGCCCTGGACCCGCTGCTGGCTGTATTGAGCCGCCAGCCCGACGGCCAGCTGGCGGCAGCGGTCCTGCAGCGCCGCCGGACCGGAACTCCTGCTATGCCACAGCCCGCCGCCGAGCCGGCTCCCTCTCCTGCGCTGCCCCCTCTGTTCGAACCTCTGACCGACCGGGAGGCTGCTGTGCTCCAATTGTTGGCGGGCAACCTCAGCCGGAAAGAAATTGCCCAGACGCTGCAGATCTCCGTGCATACGCTCGACAAGCATCTGCGCGCTCTCTACGCCAAGTTGCAATCGCACAACCGGCTGGAGGCGGTCTACCGAGCCCATCAGCGGGGCCTGTTGTTGGAGCCATGAGGCCGTATCTACTGGCAAAGGAGAGGACACTGGTCTACCGGATGAGCGGTCGCAGCGTTGGAGCAAATTGGGTGACCTGATCGCGCAGCCGCAGCAGAGCCAGATCTTTGGCTTTGGCTTCGAGCATGATGTCAAAAGGTCTGAGCTGGCAGCGCTGCACCAGCCGGAGCAGTTCAAGGAAGGCAAAGGGGTCGAGAAAATCGCTGTGTTGGTTGGGCAAGGGGGGGTGGAGTTGCAGCTGCTGTCTGATGTGGACGGTGCGCAGCGCGGTGCGGGGGCTGCTGAAATGGATCTTGGGGCGCTGGTTGCCCGGCCAGGTGGCCAATGCTGTGCGGAGCGCGTCCTCCAGCGTACGCCCTGCCGGGTTGAGACAACACAGATGCAGGGTATCGAGCACGACCGGGACGCCCGTGCGGCGATGAATCCACAAGGTCTCTTCGAGCGAATGGCATCGGTCGTCGTGTTCGAGCACCAACCGCTGTCGCACCGCCGCTGGCAGCGCCAGAAACTGTCTGACAAACCGTTCGCAGGAGCGGGCGGGGTCCGCAGAAGGCTCCCCGACGTGGACAACGACGACCGCGTCGGCGTCCAGCCCCATCCGGTCGAGCAGCGCGGTGGCTGCTTTCAGTTCGGCGGCGGAACGCTCTGCCCGTGCGGGGTCGGGCGTGTTGAGCTGCACGTAGTAGCCTGGGTGCAGGGTGACCCGCAGCCCGTAGTGGCGCACCAGGTCCCCGGTTGTAGCCAGTTCTTCCGCACATTCGTCCAGCTGCTGGTGGAACGCTGGCAGTGTTGGATGGGTCAGATACGGGGCCAGCTGGCCGGCCAACCGATAAAAGTCGATCTGTTGGCGTCCGAGGTAGGCAAAGAGGTCACGCAGATAGGCCAGGCTGACACTCAAATGGGGCGAATGCTGCCAACGCCGGCTGTCGTGCGAACGCAGCGGTTCTCCCAGCGCATGGACTGCGAACCCCAACCGAATTGGATTCATATCTTCATTATCGCGCCAAAACGCCTTGGTGCAACGTACGTTTGCAACCGCGCCGACAGTTTCTTTGTCCCACGGCTGTCTTCCACCGTCAGCAGGCCATTTTTTGCAACTTTTGGGTTCGGGCTGCGTAGTGTTGAACGAGTCATGTGGCAGCCAGGGTCTGAAGATTCCCCTGTGAAGCAAACACAAGCAAGGAAGCAGGTGAGCGATGAACGAACAGCAAGTGGATGAACTGAACTCTGCCCCGGGGCAAACGGTGGAAGCGGAGGCGGGGAGGCGGCGGATGCTCTACCGCCACTCGACCGACAAACTGATCGGCGGTGTCTGCGGCGGTGTGGCTGAGTTTTTGGGGTGGAACCCCGTGTTGGTGCTAGTGTTCTGGGCAGGAGGGACGCTCTTTTCCGGGGGGCCAACCTGGGCATCCTGCCCGGGCTGTGGGGGGCGCTGTGGGCATTGGTGGCTGTGGTCTTCTGGCCGGCTGTGCTGATCGGAGCAGGCTATCTGCTTTTGCGTGCCAACGGCCGACGCGACCTGGAGTCAAAGATCGCCGGCATGGCGCGACAGATGCGCCATGGGGGCGACGGCTGGCTGCACCGGCTGCAGGCGTTCCTGCCTGTGCGGCGCAGCCGAGACCGCCGCATACTCTCCGGCGTCTGCGGCGGCCTCGGCGAACAGATTGGGATCGACCCCAACCTGCTGCGCCTGTTGTGGATCGCGCTGACGTTGGGGACGTTTGGGGGGGCTGCGCTTTTGTATGTCGCCTTCGCTCTGCTGCTGCCAGAGGCGGATCTGCCCACCGCCCCGCCGCAGGAGATCCGGGTGGTGGACGGCAGCGCCCAGCGGATGAGCTGAGCGCTTTTTGCGGCGGCTCCTGGGTCACGGGGTGAAGCAGGTTGTGGCAGAATCCTGGCGGCTGCGTCGGGAGGGGAGAGGCGGGCAAGAGCTGTCAGGGCAGTGCTGGGGAACGTGTCAACGAGTCTTGAGGAACACTCCATACACAAGAAAAGGAGCAGAATGGGTCAAAAAAGATATCTGTGGGTGGGAGCAGTGTTGGGGGTAGGGGGGGCTCTGCTGCTCGCCTATCTGTTGGGGCCAGCACCTGGCAGCCGGTACGACGCCAGCTACCGCTCCCGCCTGGACCATGCGTTGGACGAAGGTCGGCGTGCCGCTGCCGAAGAGGAAGAGAGGCTGCGTCGGCGGCTGAACGAGCTGCGTCGGTCCGGCTGAATCTGCTTTCCGGCGCTCAGCGCTGGCAGCGAGGACAAAAATGTGTGCTGCGCTGGGCCAGCACCCGCCGTTGAATCGGCGTGTTGCAATGTCGGCAGGGAGCCCCGGTGCGACGGAAAACATTAAACTGTTCTTGAAAGCCGCCCGGGGCCCCTCCTGGGCGGCTGTAATTTTGTAGACCGCTTGTGCCCAGGCTGCTCCCAGCGCTGGCAATCCCCTCGTTCAACACCTGCAGGATCGCTCTGTGCAGCAGATCCACCTCTGCAGGCAGCAGCGTTCCCCCGGCCCGGGCCGGATGGATGGCGGCTCGAAAGAGGGCCTCATCGGCGTAGATATTGCCCACCCCGGCCACGAGGCGTTGGTCGAGCAGCAGCGCCTTGATGCTGGCCTGCCGTCCTGCGAGCGTCGTCGCCAGGAGCTGGGGGGTGAAACGAGCGTCGAAGGGCTCCGGGCCGAGTTTTGCCAGCACCGGGGCTGGATCCGCCATCAGCCACAGACGTCCGAATTTGCGTGCATCCTGGTAAAAAAGTTGCTGGCCGTTCTCCAGCTGCAGGATCACATGGGTGTGGGAGGGTGGGGGTCCGCTCTGAACCAGCAGCCGGCCGGTCATGCGCAGGTGAACGACCAAGGTCCAGCTGTTGGCCAGGCCCAGCAGCATATATTTGCCGCGGCGGCTGAACTGGGCAAAACGCTGGCCGACAAGCTGTGCAGCAAAGGTGTTGGCAGCTGGGGCTGCGATTGCGCCCGGCCAGAGGAGCTGCACCTGGGTGACCTGGCGTCCCCCCAACAGCGGGGCCAGCTCACGGACATAGGTTTCGACTTCGGGCAGTTCTGGCATAGGCCTCCGATTGTGGCTACCCGGAGCGACGGCTGCGCCACCAGCCGAGGGCGGAAAGCAGGACAGCCCCGGCCAGCCCACCCTGCACCCCGGCCAGCCAGCCCGGGAACAGCTGCGCTTCCTCGTCCTGCCGGACAGCCAGGGGGGGCTCTGCGACAAGCGGCGCACGTTTGTCTGCGGCCCTGCCCAGATCCGCAGCGGAAGCCGGCGCCTGCGGTAGTGCTTCAGACTCTAGTGCTTCAGACTCTGCGGCCAGCGTCCTCTGTTCGGGGGCAGAGGGTGCCGCCAACGCCCCGGCGGGGGGGGAGGAAACGTGCAGGGAGCGGGCAGGGAGCCCAAAGGCAGGCACCACCAATGTCAACAGCCACAGGGCCATGCTGCCAGCCAGCGCGCCGCGCCAGAGCGGACTGCCCCTCTGCCAGAACCGCCGCCACTCTTCCAGCCAGGTCTTCCAACGGGGAAGGGGGGGGGAGGCCTCCTCGGTTGTTGCAGCGAGCCGCACAGGCTGGCTGGCCTGCTCCGGGGTCAGCACAAAACTGCGGGGGGCGGCCAACAGGGGCAGCGACCGCAGCAGCCGCACAGTTTCAGTCAAGGTGCCCAGGCGCCAGGCAACGCTTGCATCCTGCTGCACAGCCTCTTCGACCAGACGCCTTTCCGCTTCTGAAACAGCGTGGTCGATATAGGCGGAGAGCAGTTCGTCAGAGATCTCTGGAAAACGTGATGTCGGCATGGTTTCTCAAACTTCAGGTCGTCGCTGCCCTGGTCAGCGTTGCTCGCCTTCTCTTGTCAGTAAGGACGGAAAGTTGCCGGCAATAGTTCCGGGAAACGCAGCAAAAACGTGCGCACCCGGCTGCGTGCCCGGTTGATGCGCGACTTGACCGTGCCGATGGGGATGTCGGCGATTTCAGCGATCTCTTCGTACGAATAGCCGTGCACGTCACAGAGTGTGATTGCCAGCCGTTGGTCGGCGGGCAATGCAGCGAGGGCCCGTTCGAGCAGGTCGTGCAGCTCAGCCTGCTCGACCTGTGTCTGGGGGTCCCCACTTCTATCCTCAAAATAGGGGGCATACTCGTCGTTTTCGATCAGGTCATCCAGATTGGCGGTGGGATGACGCCGCCGGGCACGCAGCCAGTCGTAACAGCTGTTGGCGACGATCCGGGTCAGCCAGCTTTTGAAGCTGCCACCTTGAAATGTGGAAAAGGCGCGATAGACCTTGAGGAAACTTTCCTGAACGACGTCGGCCGCCGCCGCTTCGTCCAGCAGCGTTCGGTAGGCTACGCTGTAGGCCAGATTTTGGTAAAGGAGCACCAGCTGGTTGAAGGCTGCCAGGTCGCCAGCCGCCGCCCTCTCCAACGTCTGCGCTTCGTCGAAGGACGCAGCGACACCCAGCTGTGCCCGCTTGCTTTGCCCTGTCTCCAGTCCTTGCATCCTGAGTAGAAGCCTTCCGAGTTTGACGATTCCAACACCACCGGGTATACTACCAGAGTTCATATTTGTGCCGAAGTGGCGGAACCGGCAGACGCGCACGACTCAAAATCGTGTGGGGAAACCCGTGTGGGTTCGACTCCCACCTTCGGCACCAAACCTTTGCCAGGCAGGCCCAACTCTCTCCTTCAGTATAGCAGAGATTTTGGCCTGCTGGCAACCGGTAAGAACAAAGTCCTGGCCGAAGCAGGCAGCAAATTTTTCCGACCTATTGCACTCGCATCGGTATCCCGCCGGAAAAACGTCCAGAACCCGCGCTGATGTGCCGAGCCGTCGGCAGAAGTGTAGATGGATCGGGCGATGGGTCTGGAGAAAGGCTGGGGAGGGCGTGCATCGACATCTGGATTGGTCAGAATGCTTAGAGTACGCTGTGCTTGTGTGACCTCGTCCTGTGGCCTCTCACGCTTCTCCCATGTTTGCTGCCACAGCAAAATCTCTTCCATCTTCTGGGTTCTGGCTGTGTCCCTCTGCACGGTTGTCTTGACAGCCTGTGGATCGGCTGCAGACGCAGAAGCAGAACGGACCGCAGTGGCGCGCCAGATCGCACAGGAGTACGCCCAGGACCTCGATCTGGACAAAGCCCAGGCCGCGCTGAACGGCCTGGACGTTGCCAATCCTCGCCAGTGGCTGATGTTGCAGACAGAGACCCTGGCGGCTGATGCTGACCCGGCAGCGGCATCCCTGGCGCTGTTGGCTGATGCACTCAACACCCGGCAGATGCAGCTCGAGCCCCAGGGGCTGACGGCACCGTCCTCTCTGCCCCCGGCAGAGCCGACAGCAGAGCCCCCGGCAGAGCCGACAGCAGAGCCTGCAGCAGAGCCTGCAGCAGAGCCAACAGCAGAACCTGCAGCAGAGCCAACAGCAGAGCCTGCAGCAAAGACATTCCCCTCCCCGACCGCTGCGCCGTCCCTGCCAGCGACTGAGAGGTTGTTGGCGCTCCCGACGCCGACCCCGCTGCCCACCTTGCCCCAGGGCCGAGCAACAGGCCCAGCCAACGTGCGCAGCGGCCCGGACACAGCCTTTGATTTGCTGCTCTCGTTGCCCCCCGACGCGGTCGTCGACCTGATTGGAAAGACGCCTGCGGGCGACTGGTGGCAGGTGCGGCTGGCCGACGGCAGCGACGGCTGGGTCTTCGCCCAGCTGCTGGCCGTTTCTGGCCCAGCCGACAGCGTCTCTGTCGCCGCCGTTCTCCCCACCCTGCCGCCGCCCCCTGCACCGGTCGCTGCACCGGTCGCTGCTGCCGAGCCTGCACCGGTCGCTGCGGCCGAGCCTGCGGCCGAAGCTGCCCCTGCCGAAGTGACTGCTCAGAGCGCTGCAGGGCCACATTTTCGGCTGGTCGAAAAACGGCTGTGGGATGTTTTTGAAAACGGCGGGCAGAAGGATGGGCCGACGGTGATCTGTGGTGAACGGCGCGAGCTGCACGTCTACGTGCGCGATGCGGCGGGAAGCCCGCTCAACGGGATAGCTGTCCAGGCCCTGCTGGGCGCCAAAGAAATTCTGGTCACCGGGTCACAGGGAAAAGGGGACGGCAAGGTCGAGTTTGTGCTGGGGGGGGGCCAGTATGTGACTGTTGCTCGGGACAACGACGGCCGTGAGGCGACTGCTGAGACCGCCTATGGGTTGACCACAGACCCGCGCGAGATCCCCTTCGAGCAGTTCGTGGCCGGCCAGTACTGCGGCGACGAAGCTGCCTGCAATTTCTGGGCCAATCCCACCAATCAGCCGCCGCCCTGCTCAGGCCATTTCAGTTGGACCGTCGTCTTTCAGCGCAACTACTGACCCTGCTTTGGCGGGCAGCCAGTTGCGTGCGATAATCGCGCGCAAGAATGCTTGGCTTGGGTTCCCAAGCGAGACCAGGAGACAACGCTGTTGAAAGAAGAATTCATCCAGTTTGCGCCGCTGTTTGCTGGGCTCACCCCCAGCGACCAGAAACTGTTGAGCGATCGTTTTGTGCAGAACAGCGCTGCGACAGGCACCGTCTTGTTTCAGGCTGGGGACAACGCCGACGGCCTTTATCTGGTCGGCAGTGGGTTTGTGCGCCTTTTCACAGCAGGGGGCAGCACTCTGGCAACCCTGGGGCCAGGCAGCGTGCTGGGCGAAGACAGCCTCTACCGTGCGCTTCCTTATGATGTCAGCGCCCATGCGGTCTCTGCGCTGGAGTACTGGAAGCTGACAGACGCGGATCTGCGCGCGATCATCGTCCAGTATCCGGCGGTCGGTCTGAAGCTGAGCCAAAATTTTGGCAGTCTGATTGCCCAGATGCAGAACTATCTTGTCCAGCAGCTGGGCAAGACCGCTGAGTTGAATGGGCTGCCCCGCCATACCCTGCAGGCCATCGCCGACCAGCTCGAGCCACGCAAAGTTGGGACAGGGCAGCCGCTCTATCGGGCTGGAGACACAGCCGGGGGGCTCTTTCTGGTCGAAAGCGGCCGGATCGAAATCCGGCCCGACAGCGCAGACGGCGAGCGCCAGGAGGCTGGCGCAGGCCAGCTGCTGGGTGCCCTGGCCTTGTTGACCAACAAGGCCCAGACAGCCACAGCCACAGCCCGCGAAGAGACCCTGCTCTGGGCGCTCTCGGTAGAAGATTTTCAGTCGATCGCCTCCCGCCAGCCCGGCCTGCGCCGCAGCCTGGGGCGCAAGGTCAGCGCCCGGCTGAGCCGCACAGACCAGGCACAGGCCGCTTTTCGTCTGGCGCAGATGCCGATCTTCGCACAGCTGCCGCAGGCAGCCCTCCAGGGACTTGCGCAGCGGATGGTGCTCCAGCACGTGCCTGCCGGCGAGCGGGTCTACCGGATTGGGGAGCTCGGCGACGCTTTTTATCTGGTCGAGAGCGGCGAAATCGAGCTGACCGCTGAAAATGCGGTCGGCATCGTCGAAGAGACTGGCCGGATCGGGGCCAATGGCTTTTTCGGCGAGCTGAGCCTGTTGACTGGCCAGATCCGGGACGAAGATGCCACCGCCACGCGCAACACCAATCTGTGGGTGCTCCCCAAAGCCCAGCTGGACGAAGTGGCGATCCAGAATCCTGCTGTTGGCAAAGCGCTCAGCCAGGGAGTCGCCACCCGCCTGGCCAGTGCCAGCCGCCCACAAGAAGAACTCTCGCTGCGCCAGTTTGTGCTGCTGGCCGACCTCAACCCGGCCGATTTGAAACAGATCGTCCCTTTGCTGCACCCGATGCGCTACCGGGCTGGCGAAATTATCTACCGGACCAGCACACCCGCCGACACCCTCTATCTGGTCGAAAAAGGCACTGTGCGTGTCCAGATGCTCAACGGCGGCGCCTACCTGGTGGGCCCCGGCGAAACGCTCGGAGAACGGGCGCTGATCACCGAGCAGCCCCACAACACGACCGTCAGCGCCGACACCGATGTCGACCTGTGGACACTGGGCAAGCAGGATCTGGACCTGTTGATGAACCGCTATCCGGCGATTGCCATCAGCCTGACACGCATTATCAGCCAGCGGATGGCCGAAATGCCGTCGGTGCCGGCTGGGGGTCCCGGACAGCCTGCCCGCGCGGCGGAGATGGCCCCCGCTCGGCGGCGCCATCAAGCTGCAGCGCTGCCAGAGTCTGACCCCCCACGCCGACGCCGACGCAGCTTGAGCGACTGGTATGGCTCGCTTTCGCCGGGTGCCCGGCTCCGCTTCATGCTTCTGCTGCTCCTGCTGCTGGTCCTGCTCTGCTTGACCCTGCCGTTTACTGCGATGACCATTCTCAACGGCATCGGCGCTGCCAGCCGTGCGGTCGCTGCTACGCTGGACAACGCGCTCGACTCGGTCTATGCCAGCGGCAGCGTCCAGATCGCCGAGGCAGCGGCCGACGAAGCCGAACGGCTCCGGCCGACCCCAGAGGCGGTCGTGGCCGCCGCTGCCCCGCGCCAGCTCGACAGCCGACTCCAGGGGCTCGGGGTGACCATCGAAGATGCCCAGGTGCAGCCCGGCCAACCCTACTGGCGGCTGGTGGAGGTACGTTGGGAAGACGAACAACAAGCCGGCGGCAAACACCATATCTATGTCGATGTCATGGACGAAAACGGCAAGCGGGTGCAAAACCAGCCGGTGACTGTCTTTTGGGGAGATGGAAGCCACACAGCGGCCCTGGAAGACAAGCCTGCCCCCGATTTTGGCTTCAACTACCAGATGTATGCCGCCGGGTACGCCTACGGTGTCAAGGTCGAAGGGCTCCCCAGCGATGTGCTGCGCGGCGCAGGCCTGGGCGATCTCACCAAACGGTTCCACGGCATCCATGTCGCCTACTACCTGACCTACCAGCGGGCCGTTCGCTAGGTCTCCTGTGGCTCCGGGATTCAGGGATGCACAGTCACATCCCTGACCCCGACCACCACTTGCTGGCTGCTGCGGATCCAGGGGGGCTCAAGGGTCTGCGAACGAGAGAGGAGGCGCCCGCAGCGGCTGGCGGCTGCATAGCTGCGGGCGACGGCGACGCTGAAGGGTGCTCCGCGCAGCCAGCAGCGCAGAAAGACCGAAAGACTGGGCTCGGGAAACCAGTTGACCCCGACCGCCCCAGCGACGCTCTGGGCGCCCAGGGCGAGCCATTGCCCGGCCAGAGAAAGACCATAGCAGTTGAGCCCGTAGACCACCCGCAGGGCAAGCCGTGCAGGCGACTGGCTGTGAATCTGCTGAAGCAGGCTGAATGTTTCGGGCCCCACCCGCTCCTGGCCGCGATGGCCGACGATCACACCTTTCTGGCCGTGGGCCAGCAGCAGCAGGTCGACGGTGTGGCTCTGGCTGGCCTGCAGCAGGCTCTCCACCAGACGAGGCCCGGTCGCCGCTGCATCCTCTAGAACAATCACCCGGTCGTAGCAACGGTAGGCCCCGTACAGGTGCAACAAGAGTTTGGCATACTCCTCTGTGCTCCAGTCGATGACGGCCATCAGCCAGCCCGGCAACGTCAGACCGCTGATATGGCCGACATTCTCCAAAAAAACGACCAAGGCAATCGGCCTGGAAGGGGAGGGAGGGGCAGTAGCCACGGCAGGCGTCACTCCGGAGGGGGCTGGACAATGCGCAGCTTGAAGTTGTCTGTCAACGCTCCCAATCCCTCGGCCAGCGTCTCCCAGGTTTTCGACTGAAAAATGGTGCGCGCCTTGTCGAGGCTCTCGACCTCGCCGCCCCCCAAAATTTCGGGAGAACTGCCCCAGACCGTGTACCAGACTTCTGAGAACTGAAAACCCAGCCTCGCCAGTGCTGGGGCCACTTTGTTGACCAGGTATTCCTGACATTCCTGTTCTTTCCCCTGCTGCATGTTGTAGCTGATCAGCACTTTGACCATCGTCGCTCGTCCTTCGATCTTGCATTCAGTTGTTTGCCGGCCTGGCATTCACGCCAATTCACGCTTTTGTAGTCTACCACAGTCTCCCCCATCGACAGTATCTGCCTGTACACTCGGGGTCTACTTCACGATGGGGGCAGGTTTTTGGCAGCGTCCCCCATCTGGTCAAAGCGTCCGCTAAGGACGGCGGCACGAACTGGCAGCAGGTTTTCGGC
>JAPLGY010000626.1 GCA_026389955.1 Caldilinea sp.
AGACCAAGGAGCTTCCGCATCCAACCGGGGATCACCTGCAGCCTGAAAGGTTGCCCTGCCGCTTCACAGGCCAGCCGCACAAAGGCCTGACCCGTGAGCGGCTCCTGGCAGGTGGGCAGGTGCCAGCTCTGGCCAAATGCCTCTGCTGAGTTTCCCAACGCGGCGACTGCACTTCCTGCGTCAGGGGTAAAGGTAAACGTATGCAGTGCCCTCGGGTTGCCGATCCATTGCGGCGGTTTTCCAGCCCGGATGCGCTGGAATACGGTGGTCTGTAGAAAGCCCTGCACGTCGCCCGGGCCATAAAAATCAGCCGAACGGGCAATCAACGCCTGCAAATTCCCCCGACGCATCTCATCGAGCAGCAGGGTGGCGACCTTTGCACGGACTTCACCTTTTTTGCTGATCGGGTTGAAGGGTGTCTCCTCCGTCATCACCCCCTCTACGCGCCCGTAGGCGTACACATTGTCGAAAAAGACGAGGCGTGCCCCATGCTGTTTGCAGGCGTCGATCACGTTGCGCATGACACGAGGCCACTGGTCTTGCCAGAGCGCTGCATTGTATTGCAGACCAACCACCAGATAGACGACGTCACTGCCTGCAACCGCATCCGCAGTCAAGCGGCCATCCAACAGATCCGCCACAACAGTCTGGTCGCTTTCATGGACCTTGCGAGGGGTGCGGCTCACCTGGCGGATCTTCAGGGTGTATGCGGCCAGCGCTTTGGAGAGTTCACGGGCAATCGGGCCATTGGCCCCCAAGATCGTCTGCATGGGTTCTACAGCCTTTCAAAATGTATTCAAACATTTTCGAACAGTGTTTGAATTTTAACGTATGTTTGGTTACCCGTCAATTTGCCCAGGCTGGCGGAGCCGGCGTCGGCCCCCCGGGTGGCCTGAAGCCCAGCAGCGCCGCATCCTCCACCAGCCGGAGGACCCCGAGACCACCGAAGGCCCGGATCTCCAGCCACCCAGCCATGGGCGTGTGCTCAGCCACGAGCATCCTCCCTTGTCCAGGAGATGTCTTTTTTGCGAAAGAAGACAATGGCCACAGCCAACATCCAAAACTGCACCAATCCCACTGAAATGGTCGTCATCGGCCCCAAATCCATGCCAATCACCTCCAGCAGATTCAGGAACAGCGAAATGGCCGAGACAAAGCCAAAGTAGCCCAGCCAGTTCGGCCAATTTGCTTTTTGAACGATCAAGATGCTGATCAACACCAACCAGATGGCCGCAAACAGGCTCACCCCCAACAGTTCGCCTACGCCCCCGGCGTAGGCGTTGAGCATCTCGTAGGTCACGCTGATCGTTGCCTGGAGTTCGGGGGTGGCGGTGGTGGCGGTGTAAAGTTGGGCCAGTACCGGCATGGCGAAGAGCCAGCGCACAATCCCCAGGGCACGGGCCAGCGCCGACAGGACCGCAAAACCGCTGGCCAGGCGGAACAATAAATTTTCGGGATCGTTCCCTGCAATCACCCGCCCGGTCAAGTAGGCCACCGGCCAAAACAACAGAGAATAGACCAGATAGATGCCATAACCGGCCATGACAGCGACGTACTGCTCCAGCACCAGCGGCAAGTTGACGCTGGCCGGTTCATCCAGGCTGGCCGGCCAGTTGATGGCCGCCCCCAAAATAATGAGCGGCGGGAAGATGAGAAAAACTTCCACAACGAGCAGGACAATCGCTGCCTGGCGCAGGCCACGCGCCCCGTTTGTCTTGCCGGAGTTGCCAGAGATGGGATACGTTGAGGCACTCATCATTCTTTCTCCCTGTACATTATAGGTGTGTTTTTTGGAAAGGTACCGATACACTTTTCTCAGACAACGCTTCACTCAGGTTCCACAGCCGCTCCTGGACTCTCTGGTTGCGGGCAGTTTCAGTGGCCGACTGCACCTTTTTCTTGGTGAAATATTCGCCGGTGATTCCTTCTACCTCTGGCGAAGTGGCCAGATAGAGACCCGTTTCGGCTCCTTTTTGCGGGCTGACGGCAATCAACTGCTCAAAAAACCGAAAGACCGGATTGCCCATGTAGTTGTAAGACAAGTTGGTTTTGACAATGCCGGGGTGCAGCACATTGGCTGTTACACCGCTCCCTGCCAGTCGTCTGGCCAAAGCAAAGGTGAACAACACCATGCCCAGACGCGTCTGATAGTAGGCCTGGCGATGATCAAAGTTCTGCTCGGATTGCAGGTCGTCAAACTTAATTTCCCCCCATTTGTAGCTCATCGAAGCAACGTTCACAATACGGGCTGGGACGCTCTTTTGAATCACATCCAACAGCAGGTTGGTCAGCAGAAATGGGGCCAGATAGTTGACGGCAAACATCAATTCAAAGCCGTCTTCAGAGAGTTCCCGTTCATGGGTCACCAGCCCGGCATTGTTGACCAGCACATCCAGCCGCTTGTAGCGAGCCTTGAAATTTTCGGCCAGATTGCGCACCTGGTTCAGCGATGCAAGATCGGCGATCATGGACTCGATGTGCGGATTTTGGGTGGCACGGCGAATTTCATCGACCACGTGACCCGCTTTGCCAACATTTCGCCCCACAAGAACAACGGTCGCCCCTAATTTTGCCAATCCCAGCGCGGTGGCTTTACCAATACCATCAGTGCCGCCGGTCACTAAACAGATTTTGTCTTTCATATCGGTGTTCATGTCATTCTCTCCTGCCATACATTCGCACCAGGCCCATCAACGCAATCGTGGTTCGGTTACTCCAGAATAAACATCAGCGGTCGTTTGAAGCGTGGGGTGCCATCCAACTTGAGAAACTAAACGGAAACCGCTATACCAACCAGAAACGACAACTTGGCGAAATTCAAGCAAAATTCACAAATTTATTTTTTAATTTTTTCCGAACAACGTTTGAAACTCTATCATTCGTTTGGATACCTGTCAATTTGCCAGCGGCATCCCACTTGAATTGCCTCTACAGAACGCCAGACAGCCCTGGCACGCAGCTCAGGGCCAGCTGCCTGCTGGGCTGTTGTGCAGGCGCAGTGGGTCTGGAGAAATTTTGATTGGGCTGGAGGTCGATTGCATGAAGGCACGATCGTGGATCGCTGGTCGTGTCCTGCCCGCAACCTGGGCAGTTGCCTTCACATCGAAACTGTCGGCTATCGCCGCGGAATGGTCAAGCGCTCTCCTGGCGTCACGGCTGCCACGCACTGGGCGCTTTCACCCCCAGGTTGCTGACCTGCTGCCACGCTTTCAGCCCGTCCGACAGCGAGTAGAGCGGTTCGTACCCAATCTCCTGCCGTATCCGGCTGATGTCGAGCGGTGCCCGGTTCTGGTGGGGGCGCATGGCAATCTCCGCCTCGCCGGCGTCGGCCACCCAGGTGGCCTGAAGTCCAGCAGCTCTAAATGTCTCCACCACTTCGGCGAAGGAGATGGAGAGACCGCAGCTCAGGTTGTAGACGGGCTGCTGCCAGTGCGGGGCCGCCAGCAGCGCCGCCACCCCGGCGGCAATGTCAGCGGTGTAGGTCCAGTCGCGGGCCACCTCCGGCCCCGCCACACGCACCGCCCGCGACGCGCGCAGCGCCGCAAACAGCTGGTGGATCGCGCTGGTGTGGGGTCGGCTGGCGCGGATGCGTTCCTGCGGGCCGTAGACCGCTGGCAGCCGCACCGCCGCCATCGCTTTGCCGCTCAGCCCGGCGTAGTGCGCCACAAACAGCTCGGCGCTGTATTTGGTGAGCGCATACAGGCTGGTCAGGTCCAGCGGGCCCTCCTCGCGTTGGGGACGCCACAGGTCGACCGGGGTGCCGTAGACGCCGCTGCTGCTCACCAGCAGCACTTTCTCCAAAGCCGGGGCGTGCAGCGCAGCAGCCAACAGATGCAAGGTCGACTCCAGGTTGACCGCCACGATGGTGTCCGCCTGGCTGCGCTCCGCCTCCCCGCTGACCGTGATCGCAGCTGCATGAACCACATGGGTGACCGCTTCGTCTTTCAGCAGCGCGGCAAGCGCAGCGCGGTCCCGCACGTCCAGCGGACAGCAGCGCACGCACGCACGCACCGGCTCCAGAAAAGCTTCTTCTGCAGGGCCGGGCAGGCTGAGGTCCGCAGCAATGACCTCTCCCAGCCCGCGCTCGGCCAACCCGCGCACAAGGTTGATTCCGACAAAACCCAGCCCTCCCGTGACCAGAATTTTCATGCCGACAGCGCGATCCCGTGGCGCGCACAAAACTCGGGCAGGTGGACGGCACAACCGGTCTCGCTGCTCTCGATGGCCGCAAAACAGAGCGCCAGGGTGACCAAATGGTCGGCGCCGCTGCATTCCAGCAGAGCCCCATGGCGCACATGGTCGACAAAGGAGCGCAGCAGCGCCGCAGAGTCATCGTAGAAGGGCTCGCACGCCGCCAGTTCCAGCGGGGTCAACTCGGTGTCGTCGGTGCGGGCGACGGCCAGGTCAGAAAAAAGCTGGCGCTGGACGATCACCCCTTCTGAGAGGTCGGTGCGCCACTCAAAACGCAGCGGATTCCAGCCGCCAGTCCAGGTCCCTTGATAGTTGACCTCCAGCCCGCCGGCCAGCTGAAGCAGGCAGGCCACGTTGCTGTCGTGGGCGTACAGGCTCCAGCGGGGGTTCCAGGTCCGGCAGAGCACGGTCTCGACCGGCCGAGCATAGCAGAAGCGGATCAGGTCGAGATGGTGGATGCTCTGCTCCAGCATCATGGGGTGCCGCATCGTCAGCGGGTATTTGTTGAGCCAGGGCAGGCGGCCATCCCGGTTGCGCTGGTAGGTGAACTGGCCAAAGCCCGGTTCTCCCAGTGTGCCTCCGGCCACCAGCTCTCGGATGCGGCGCGAGACCGGCAGGTAGCGGAAGTTGAGCCCGACCGCCAGCGGCAGCTGGGCCTGGCGGGCCAGATCCACCAAGGTGACGGCCTCGGCCAGATCCAGGGTGAGCGGTTTTTCGGCAAGCAGCGGCAACCCGGCGGCAAAGATCTGGCGCGCCTGCGCCAGATGGCCGTCCGGCGGGGTGACCAACAGCACGGCATCGCTCTGGGTGGCCGCCAGCGCAGCCTCCAGCTCCGTAAAGACCGGCACAGCCGGGTGTTCGGCCGCAAAGGCCGCCACCGTCGCCGGGTTGACATCCACGACCCCGCTGACGGTGATCCCGGCCTCGCGACCGATCACCTGGCCCCACATGCGCCCGCGGTTGCCCAGCCCAACCTGCAAAATTCGAAATGGCTCTGTACTCATCACGAGACTCTTTTCTTACCGAATCTTACCGAATTTCTTACCGAAGTTCCCTGCAACAGGAAGCACGCGCTGCCGGGGCAGAGCGGACCTCCTGTTGCAGGATGGTAGGGTTCAGCGTTGGAGAAACCGACGCATCCGTTCGAGCGCCTCTTCGATGCGGGGCAGCGGCTGCAGGTAGCTGATCCGCACGTACCGGTCGCTGTCGTCGCCGAACATACTGCCCGGAAAGATCATGACACGGCCGTGGCGCAGCAGTTCCTCACAAAAGCGCGGGGAGGCCAGCCCGGTGCTCGACACATTGGTGTAGATATAGAAGGCGCCGCCCGGGTGGCCGTAGCTCAACCCCAGCTCGCTCAGCGCCCGCATCAGATAGCTCCGGCGCTCGGCGTATTCCTCCAGCATCGCCTGGACGGCCTCCTGGGGGCCGGTCAGGGCGGCGAGGGCCGCATGCTGTGCGGGGGTGTTGGTGTTGATGCTGAGCGTATGCCGCAGCTCGATCAGCCGCTGTGTGAATTCGTGCGGCGCTGCCAGATAGCCGACCCGCCAGCCGGTCATCGCATAGGCTTTGGAAAAGCCGTTGAGGGTGATCGTGCGCTCACGCATGCCCGGCAGGGTGCCCGCCGAAAGATGTTCGGATCCAGGGTAGATCAGCTTGGCGTAGATCTCGTCGCTGACCAGCACCAGGTTGTGGCGCTGCACCAGGTCGGCGATCGTGCGGATCACCGCCGGCGGGGTGACCGCACCGGTCGGGTTGTTGGGGGTCACCAGCACCAGGGCTTTGGTGCGCGGGGTGATGCGCGCTTCGATCGCGGCGGGCATCAGGGCGAAATCATCCTCTTCGTAGGTCGGCACCGGCACCGGCACCCCGCCGCAGAGCGAGACTGCCGTGTCGTAGGTCGTGAAGCGCGGGGAGGTGATCAGCACCTCCTCCCCAGGGTTGACCAACCCCAGCATGGTCAGCACGATCGACTCCTGCACGCCGGCGGTGACAATGATCTCGTCTGCGCTGTAGCGCAGACCGAATTCGTCGCTCAGGTGGCTGGCGATGGCGCCGCGCAGCACCGGCAGCCCGGCAGGGTGGGTGTAGTGGTGCTGGTTTTCGTCCAGCGCACGGTGGGCCGCGGCCACAATGTGGGGGGGGGTGTGAAAATCTGGATCCCCACGCCCCAGTGCGATCACATCGTCCAACCCAGCGGCGATCTCCAGCATGCGCGTGCGCAGCGAAACATCCTCTTCGACAATGCGGTGCGCCAAGGCACCGAGCAGGGGGGTGCTGTTCATACCATTCGTTTTCCTTCCAGGAAGGTCATCTGCACTTGGTTGAGCGCGTCCAGCTCTTGCAGCGGGTTGCCGGCCACCACGATCAGGTCGGCCAGCTTGCCAGGGGCCAGCACGCCGACCTTGGCCTCAAGCCGGTTGACCTGGGCAGCCACGCTGGTGGCGCTGCGGATGGCGTCGTAGTTGTCCCGTTTGACCCCCAGTTTGACCATGAACGCCAGTTCAGGTGCCACGATGTTGTGGCCGACAACCGGGCTCCCGGCGTCGGTGCCGAAGGCGATCGTGACCCCGGCCGCGGCAGCGTTGACCAGCCCCTGGTAGCGCTTGGGGTCGGCAACGGCCTTCTGGCGCTCGGCGATCTTCCATTCGGGCACACCGTACTGGCGGGCCAGTTCAGGCACGCTCTGCATGACCAGCGGGGCAAAGGTCGTGACGATCGGGATCCGTTTGTCGAGCAGCAGCTGGATAGTGGTGTCGCTCATGCTGCCGCCGTGCTCGACGCAGTCGACACCGAACTCGGCGACGCGGGCGATGCAGGCATCGTAGGTGGCATGGGCTGTGATCGGCAACCCGTTGCGGTGGCTTTCGTCGATCACCGCTTCCAGCTCGGCGTCGGTGAATTCGAGCGTGTCGTGGCAGGCCATGATCTTGATCAGGTCGGCGCCCCCGCGCACCTGCTCGCGCACGGCGCGGCGCATTTCGTCGGCCCCACTCGCCTCCCGGCAGCACCAGTAGGTGTGGCCCCCGGTCTGGATGATGGCCTCACCGCAGACCAGCAGGCGCGGGCCCGGGAAGATGCCCTGGGCCACCGCCTGTTTGGCAAACAAATTGGTCTTGTTCATCCCCAGGTCGCGCACCGTGGTGACCCCGGCGCGCAGCGAAATCAGCATGTTGCTGGCACATTTGTAGGCGCTGATTTCCGCAGCATCGTCCATCGACTGCCGGGCCAGGTCGTGGATCCCGTCCCAGGCCAGATGGGCATGGCTGTTGATCAGGCCGGGCAGAATCGTGCCGCCGGTGACCACTGCTTCGCCCAGCCGACTGCCCAGTTCGGCAGCCGGCCCGACGGCGACAATCCGGCCGCCGGAAAACTCGACAAAGCCGTCCTCGAACAGTACGTCGCCGGCAGCAGGGTCGGCGCCGGTGAGCACACGCCCGCGCAAAATCATCTGCACCGGGGGCAGATCAAACATGGGTTTGGTAATTTTTTGGTAATGCCAGGCAGGTGGTTCAGCCATTGGAGTTCCTCACAAGTTTTCAAAGAGCGTGAAGTAATTCGACAAGTTCGTCGGCGATCGTCCGGCGTGCTTCGGCAACCGGCGCGCCGGCAACGTGGGGAGTCAGAATCAAACGTGGGCCCGCAAGGGCAAAAAACGGGTGGCCGGGCGGCAACGGCTCGTAGCGGAAGACATCCAACCCCGCTCCGGCGATCTGGCCGCCCGCCAGGGCGGCCGCCAAGGCCTCTTCGTCGACCAACCGCCCGCGCGCCGTGTTGATCAGATAGGCCGTTGGCTTCATCAGCGCCAGCTCGCGGGCCCCGATCTGTTTGTCGTTGCCGCCGGGTTCCTCCTGAAAGCGGTGGTGCAGCGAGACAAAGTCGCTCTGGGCCAGCAAGTCGTCCAGACTGTGCCAGGCCACCCCCAGCTGTTGTTCCCGACCCGGATCCAGCCGGGTGCGCTGGGTGTAGAGCACCCGCATGCCAAAGGCGCGCGCCCGTTGGGCCACAGCAGCCCCGATCAACCCGAGCCCGACGATCCCCAGGGTCTTGCGGTAGAGCACCCCGAACTCCTGCAGGCCGATCCAGTTGTAGGTGTAGCGGCGCTGGTCGGTCAGGATCGGCTCGCTGCGTTCGGGGAGCCACTGCTGGGCCTGGGTGGCGGCGACCACGCCGAAAAGCTGGCGGGAAAGCGCCATCATCAGCAGCAGCGCATGCTCGGCCACCCCCAACAGGGCCGTGTTGGGCAGGTCGACCAGAGGCACGGCCAGGTCGGCCGGCAGCGCGGCGTGGCCGGTGTCGAGCCGCACCACCAGCCGGAGCGCATCGCCCGCCCGCGCCACCATCTCGGCGTCGATGGCCCGATTTTCCGTCAGAAACACTGCGGCAGCGTCCGGCTGGTCGCTCAGCTGCCAGTCCGCAGGCAGCACAGCACGAACCGCAGCCAGTTGCTCCGGGTGGATGGCCGGGTCGGCCAAATAGAGCGTACGCATCGTTATTCGACTCCCAGTTCACGCAGCGCCCGCCGGGCACCGTCCAGGTTGGAAAGCTTCATACTGGCATAGTTGGGCGCAAAAATGACCCCTTGCCCCCCCGCCCGGTAGGTGGCCAGCACACTGCGGTAGACGATGTCGGGGGTGCAGACCGCCTGGTCTGCCTGCACACGGGGGGCGTCGACCCCGATCCCCATGTAGACCGGCACCTTGCCCTGCACCCCACGCACTGCGTCGGCACACTGCCCATAGACATAGGTGTCGGGGTCCATCCCGGTCTGGACCAGCTGATCCCACGGCGCCTCGTTGAGCCCCAGCAGCTTGTACATGATCGGCGTCACCTCCTGAGGAGTCAGGTCGCGCAGGAGAGAACGGTGGAAGTCGCTCATCTCTTTGACATAGACCTGGCCCGACTGGTGCTGGTAGGTGATCGGCTTGACCCAGTCCGCGTAGCGGGTCTGTTCGAGCCAGGGCCACTGGGCCTTGCGCAGCGGGTTGAAATGGTTGCGGTTCCACACATTGAGCCCAAACTCAAGGTTGGCGTTGCACCATTTGACCTGGCCATACAGCTCGCGGTCGAGATCTTTGTTGCGCTCAAGCCAGAAGCGCTCCCAGATCAAACTCTCAGGGTTGCGCAGCAGCACACGCAAAAACTCGATCAGCGCACCGTCCACAAAGTCGTCGTTGGCGCGTGCACGTTGGAAAAAGTCGTAAACCTCCAAAAAGGCCTTGCGCGCCCCTTCCACATCGATCCCGCGCGCCTGCGCCTCACGACGGCAGTGGGCACAAAAGCAGCCGGGCGCCAGCCCGGCGATCAGCTGGTCGAACGGGCTGCGTCGCTCGTTGCACCACATGATGCCGTCGATCGGATAGCTGCGGCACTGATCCTCGATCATCGAATGCCACCAGAGCCGATAGTCCGGGTGGTTGGTGCAGGGCTCCTGGCCATGGCGGCCCAACAGGTCCACCTCCAGACACTGGGGCAGATTGGCGATCGAGACTGTGTTGGTCGAGCCGTGCCCGGCATATTTGAAAAGCGGCTCCATCAGCTCGGGCATCACGCGCATGCCGCGGCGATGGGCCTCTGGAATCACCTGTTCGAGAATGTCAACCCCCTGCAGGATGGGGTCGCCCGCCCGGAAATCCTTGATGAACGTGTTGGTATAAAACGCTGGGTGGGGGTTGAAATAGGCGCCCCCCTGCATCGTGAGTGGCTCGGGCACCCCGTGGTCGGGCCAGCCGTCCAGTTGATGCGAGATGCTGCGTCCGGCCTTGAGCCCCAGCCACGAGACGGTCCCAATCATCAGCACGTTGACGCCGGCACGCTCCTGCAGGGTCTCCAGCACCGTCTCGACCCCCTCGTCGACAAAGCTGATCGGGCTGATCTGAATGCCTACAAATTTTTGTCTGGCCATAGCCGCTCTCGTTTGACTCCTTGTTCTCGCTAAAATTCCCACTGCATTATACAAAATGGACGGAAGAGACAGGGGGCAGCACACACCAATCGTGCCGGTAGCTGTCCAAGGGCCTGCCGCCGGCCGGTGTCACCACCAGGTTGTCCTGAACAAACAGACCAAACCGGTCGTCGTCGACCAGCAAACCCGGGTGGATGTTAAAGATCATGTTCTCTTGAAACACATCCGTGTTCCCCGCCTGTCCGTAGGGGGGCGCAATCACGTTGAGCCCGATCAGATGGCCGTCCCAGACACCCCGCCCAGTCACCTTCCAGCCATCTTGGGCGAAGGTTTCTTCGATGACGCGCGTCACATCGCCGCCCGTCGCGCCAGGGCGCAAGATCGCCTTGACCCGCTCGATCGCTTTCAAACTGCTTGCATAATAGCGCCCCTCACGGTCGGGCGGGGGACGAAACGAGTAGACCCCAGAAAGTTCCACCTCCGGCGTGGCGTCGACCCACTGCGCACGGCCCAGCCCCTGCTGCAGACGCTGCAGATCCCCGCAACCGATCACAGCACGCATCCCCACCAGCCCCAGGGTCCCTTCCGCCAGACCCAACTCTTCAATTCCATGCACCACTTCGGCCACCAGATCCCCAGCCGCCCGCACCGTCGGAACCCAGCTGACCCGCCTGGCCCAATAGGACTGCGAGCCAACCCCCAAAATTAGCAGCGGCTCCCCCTCCAGCGGCAGCACCACAAAACCCTTCCCCCCCCACAGCCGCCAGTCGGCGACATAGCGGATGTAGCCGCGCTGGGTGGCTTCGGCGTTGCCGCTCAGCACCAGAGCTTGATACCCCTGCGCGCGCATCAGGGTGCGCAGGGCAGCAAAGCGGCGATCTTTTTCTTGAACAGAAGGCATCAGCTGCTCCTTTCTCTCTGCGGTTGGCGCACGGCTTTGACTTTGGGGTATTCGGCAAGCAGCGCCGCCACACAGGCGGCCCCTTTCACATACTCCTCGATCCGAATGTATTCGTCAGGGGCATGCAGGCGATCTTCGGTCGGGCCAAAACCGCTGTAGGCCTGTTCCTGGATGTCGAGCCACTGGGCGAAGAGGGGTTCCGGGCCAAATCCCGGATAGGTCGGCTGGCGCGCCGGTTCCACCCCAAAGGTGCTGCGGATGGCGTTGCCCAATGCCTGGGCAGCCGGGTTGTTGGGGTCACAGCGAAACCAGTCGGTCTCGACCAGCAGCTCCACACCGAGATCGGTGAACCCGCGGCGGGCCAGGTGTTCCTGCAGCAGCTGGACAATGCGCTCACCGCGCTGATCGGGGACCGTCCGAAAATCCAGTTCGGCGGCAGCAAAATGGGGGACGACGCTCTTGCGCATCGGGCGCACATAGCCCCCTTCCCAGCCCGTCAGATTGCAGGTCGGCATCAGGTAGAGACGGGTCAACGCATCCAGGCCGCTGGCCCCCCCGACAAAATGAGGCTGCCCTGAATCCTGCAAAAGCTGGGCGCCGTCCCAGGGAAGTGAGCGCAGGGCGGCCAGCTCTTCCGCAGTCGGCGGGCGAACGTCGTCTGCAAACTGGTCGATCGTGACCCGGCCATCCGGGGCGCGCAGCGTCGCCAGCGCGCTGTGCAGCCGCCAGATCGCATTTTCGATCAGCGGCGCCATCATCCCATGAAATTCGCGCGGGCGCCGGGATTCGATACGAACCAGCGCCCCCCCCCCGACACCGGTCACCACGCGCGGCCGCCCGTCGGGCCAGACATTGTCGTCGAAATTGATCAGGGCATCTGCCCGCAACAGGTCACGGTGACTCTGGAGAAACGCAGCCAGATGGGGGCTGCCGATCTCCTCTTCGCCTTCGATCAAAAAAATGACCGAGACCGGCAGGGGGGTTCCTGTCGCCAGATAGGCGCGCACCCCCTGCAGCGCCGCCATGACCGCCCCTTTGTCGTCGACAGCCCCGCGGCCATAGATCCGCCCGTTGTCAATTTCTGCCCCCCACGGCGCAAAGTGCCATTCGTCGTCGACCGGCTGAACGTCGTAGTGGCCGTAGATCAACACGGTGTAGTCAGACACTCCTGGGATGCGGCTGTACAACACCGGAAACCCGTCCGTCGGCAAAAGCTGGGGCGCCATCCCAAAATCGGCCATCTGCCGCCAGAGCAGAGCAGCACATTCCGCCATACCCAGGTTCTGGACAGCCACGCTGGGCTGGCGCAGCAGCTGGCGCAGATCCTCGACCAGACGCGCCTGCTGTTGTTTTAGATAGTCAAAAACCACAGTGCCCACCTCTCCACAGAAATCACTGCCGCTGCTGGACACACCGGCGATAGACCCCGCCGATCCGCTCCACGGCCCGCTCGATCTCTGGGATCTCCGCCAGATACGAGATGCGCAGGAACCCTTCTCCACAGCGCCCGTACTGCGTGCCAGGAAAGACCAGCACACCCGCCTGCTGCAGCACGGCCTCTGCAAAGGCGGCCGCAGGAATCCCCGCAGCCCGGACATCGGCAAAGGCAAAAAAGGCCCCCGCTGGGTGGGGGAAGGGAATGCCGGCCTGGCGCAAGCTGGTGAGCAGCGCCTGCCGACGCCGGGCAAAGATGCCAATAATTTCGTCGACGCAGCCCTGGTCGCCGCGCAGCGCGGCCAGGGCGGCCTGCTGGCTGGCCACCGGCGCACAGATCGTCAAAATATGATGGGGTTCTTGCAGCGCAGCCACCAACGGGGCGGGCCCCGCCAGATACCCCACCCGAAAACCGGTCATGCAGTAGGTTTTGGAAAACCCGTTGACGACCAATGTTCGTTCGCGCATGCCGGGCAGGCGGGCAATGCTGGGGGCCAGCGCCCCATCAAAGATTACCTTCTCATACAGTTCATCCGACACCACCACCAGATTGTGCCGGATTGCAATGCGGGCGATCGCCTCCTGCACAGACGGCGAGATCACCCCCCCCGTCGGGTTGCTGGGAGAGACCAGCACGAGCATGCGCGAGCGGGGCGTGATCCGGGCTTCGATCTCGGCGGGCAGCACTTCAAAATTTTGTTCGGCATACGTCGGCACCGGAACGACCTTGCCGTGGGCCAGCCCGACCGCCATTTCGTAGGCCGTGTAGAACGGGTCGGGCAGCAGCACTTCGTCGCCAGGGTCCAACAGGCTCTGCATGATGACCGAGATGGCTTCCTGGGCGCCGCAGGTCACCAGGACTTCGCTGAGCGGCGCGTAGTGCAGGCCATTTTCGCGGGCCAGCTTCTCGGCGATCGCCTCGCGCAGGGCGGGCAGGCCGGGAGGAGGGGTGTAGTTGACATGGTGGGTTTGCAGCGCCTGGACTGCGGCCGCCACAATATGGGGCGGGGTCGCCACATCGGGGTCGCCCCGCCCCAGCGAGATCAGGTTGGGGGTCTGGCTGGCCAGACGCACCATGCGGGTAAACGTCGTCTCGGCGCTGCCTTGCAGCGCCTGAATTTTGCGCGAGAGCGGGGGGGAAGAGAGGGGCGTCGCTTCGCTCATACGGTTGTTCCCCCAAGCCGTCCGTTTTGCAGCCACTGCTGAGCCATCTTTGCTCCTACAGAATCCCCTGGGGTGGCAGCCACCCCAGGGAAGGTATCTAAAAGGAAGGGCTCAGGCTGGAACTGCAGCCAGCTGAGCCAGCAATTCGTCGACCGTATGCACCTTGATCAGCCCCCCATCTCCCATTCGCTGCAGCGCGTCTTCGTGGGCCACATGGGTGGAAGAGGCACAGCCGTCGCTGACCAGCGTCACCAGAAAGCCCCGATCTGCTGCGTCGCGAGCTGTCATCTCGACGCAGCCCTCTGTCACGATCCCGGTCACCCAGAGCCGGTCGATGTTCATGTTGCGCAGAATCTGGTCGATGGCCGTGGAGTTGAAGGTGCCGGCGCTGGTCTTGTCGACCACAATTTCGTCGCCGACCGGGGCGACCTCTTCCAAAAAGTCGTCGTCGCGCGGCTCGATGGGGGTGACATTGGCCAGATCTGCGGCCAGCGCACGGCGGCCGTCCCGGCCGTTGCGGGTGAGATAGGCGACACGGATGTGAATGACCTCCACCCCCCCGGCACGGCAGCCATCCTGCAGACGACGCACATTGGGCAGGATCTCCTGGATAAACGCAAAGCGTTCCTGAAGATGGTCGGGGCGGCCTTGGTTGCGGGCCAGCCGCCCCATCCAGCCGCTCGGGTGGGCGTCCAGATACTGCAGGTCGATGGTCAGCAGCGCCGTGCGCTTGGGGTCAAACGGCGGTTCTGGAGGCAGGGAAATCAGATCGTAGTAAGGGTCGTGCGCCATGCTGGTTCTCCTCTGATAACGATGGACGATTGCAACAACAAACTACAACAGCCTGAAGACGCCGCACAAGTTCGGGCTCACGCGGTCCAGGATGTCGCCGCAGGCGGTGGCCACACAGCCAGGTCGTGGTGGTGGCAGGCAACCCAGTGCCCTTCCCCGATCTCGTGCAGCGGCGGGGGAACCTGGCGACAACGATCGCTGGCCGAGGGACAGCGGGTGTGAAAACGACAGCCAGCAGGAGGGTGCAGCGGAGAGGGGGGTTCCCCCTCCAGCGCAACGCGCGTGCTGTGATGAAAAGGGTCAGGCTGGGGGGCGGCCAGCAGCAGCCCCTGGGTGTAGGGGTGGTGGGGCTGGCGGAAGAGCAGACGTCGCGGCGCCATCTCGACCAGCTTGCCCATGTACATCACCCCGACCCGTGTGCTGATGTGCTGGACCACACTGAGGTCGTGGGCAATGAAAAGCAGCGTCAACCCCAGCTGGGCTTTGAG
>JAPLGY010000525.1 GCA_026389955.1 Caldilinea sp.
GCGACCTGCTGCGCGACGAAGCCTTTGTGCGTCTCCTCATCTTCGCCGCAGCGGTCCAGCTCTGCGTGCTTTCCACCGCTACCTTCATCACCGTCTTCGTGCGCGAAGAAGTCGCCCTTCCGGATGGCGCAATTCTCTGGATCACCGCGGGCGGTGCGTTGATCGGAATTTTTGGGCTGCGCCTGCTGCGCAGCCACATCGACGGGCTGGGAAGCCGTCCCTTCCTGGGCATGGTCTTGTTGTGGTGGACGCTCGCCGGCCTGGTCTGGTTTGCCCTCGCCGCAGGTCTGCTGCCCGGCTCCTGGCTGATCGCTCCGCTGCTGATGATGGCCGCCGGTTTTTTCGGGTCGATCTACGAACTCTCGCTCACTCGACTGCTCATGAACACGGTCGGCGACCGGCCAGGGAGCACACAGTATTTCGCCCTGCAGTCAGTGATCACCAGCCTGCTGGCCGGGCTCGCCCCCATCCTGTGGGGCTGGATGCTCGACCACCTGGCTCGGATCCAGCTGGTCGTCGGCGGGCTCTCCCTGAACAACTATGCCCTCTTTTTTGGCATTCAGTGGCTGTTGCTCGCAGTCGTCTTTGCGACCCGCATGCAGGTGCAAGAAGGCAGCGCCACTGCCACCCTGACCCTGCTCCACCGAGCTTTGCTGCTGGGCCCTGGCCAACACCTGACCCATCGAACACAGCCCCGCTCACGTGCCTGACCGGCACGCGTCTTGCCCTGGCAAACGCCGTATCCCTGTCTAACGCCGCATGCGGGGGTCCAGCACATCGCGCAACCAATCTCCCAACAGGTTGATCCCCAAAGCGGTCAACGCGATCGCCAGCCCTGGGTACAACGACAACCAGGGCATGCCAGCCATCAACGACTCCCGACCCACTGCCAACAAATTTCCCCAACTCGGAACATTCGGGGGAACACTCAACCCCAGAAAACCAAGCCCAGCCTCGTAAAAGATCATCGCTGACATCTCAAAGGTTGCCAGCGTGACCAGCGGGCCCGTCAAATTGGGCAAGATGTGCCGCCATAAGACGCGTGCCGACGGCGTGCCCACTGCCAGCGTCGCCTCTACAAACGCTGTGTTGCGCAGCCGCAGCACTTCCCCGCGCGTGACCCGCGCAAAAATTGGAGCCGTCGTGATTCCAAACAGCAAGATCACGTTGAGCAGGCTGCGCCCAACCACCGCCGCCACCACAATCACCAACACCAGATAGGGCACCGCCAGCAACAGGTTGACCCCAGCGGTCACCAGACCGTCTACCCAGCCCCCCAGGTAGCCAGCCAACAGACCCGCAACCAAGCCCAGCAGCCCGGCCAACGCCGCTCCAAAAACACCGACCAACAACGACACACGCGCCCCGTGCAGGATGCGGCTCAACAGATCCCGGCCCAGCCGGTCTGTGCCCAACGGATGCTCCCAAGTGCCTCCCGCCTGCCAGGCAGGCGGCAGTTTGGTCGTGCGCAGGTTCTGGGCCACCGGGTCGTGCGGTGCCAGCCAGGGCGCACCCAAGGCCATCAACACAAACCCGACCAGAATCAAAAGCCCCATGACTGCCAGTCGGTCACGACGCAACAGCCAAAGCATGTATGCCAGCTGGCCAGGCGGTTCGGTGAATGGCTGCGCACCGGCAGCCGAAGCAAAGACAGATCGCATGAAACTCCTCTCAACGATGGCGAATGCGCGGGTCGAGCAGACTGTAGGCAATATCCGTTGCCAAATGAATCAAGATGGCAAAAAAAACCGACTCGATATAGACCGAACCCGCCAGCAGATAGGTGAATTGGATGCCGACCACGCTGACCAACGCAATCGAGGCGTTGCGAGCAATGTGCTGGGCGCCCACAGCGTATTCAGACAGTCCTTTGCTGCGCGCAGTGCGGATGTAGTCTTCGCTGCGGATTTCCAAAACCGCTGCCCGAGTCAGCCGCACCAGCTGTCCTACTGCTCCGATCGACAGCGCAAAGGCCGGCATCAAAAAAGAGTTCGGTCCATCTATACCAAAGGAGGGCAGCCACCGCAGCTGCACGGCAAAGACCCAGATCAGAATCATGGCCAGCCAGAACGTCGGCGTCACCTGCCCCAACAACCCGACCAGCCGCGTGACACCGTCGATCCAGGTCCCTGGATGGTTCCCCCCCCAGATCCCCAGCGGCACTGCAATCCCCAGTGCAATCGCCATGGCGGCCGTAGACAACAGGAGCGTAATTGGCAGCGCCGCCAGGATGGCCTCGCGGGCGGGCTGGCGAAAACGCAGCGAATAGCCCAGCTCACCGCTGAAGACATCCCCCGCATAGCGCACAAACTGCACCGCCAACGAATCGTTGAGCCCCAAAGCCTGGCGCATTTCTTCCAGCTGTGCAGTGTCGGCAAAATCGCGTGCAATCAACAGCGCTGCCGGGTCGCCGGTCAGACGCACCATCCAAAACACCAATACCAACACACCCACCAACAACAACAGCGACTGCAAAAGTCGCGTCCAAAGATATCGCTGCATGCAAAGCTTCCTCACGGTCCAGTCCGGCTGTTGGCTGGACTCCAGCCAACAGCCACCCACGGCCGGTTGTTCACGAGCAGAGAGAGAACTCCTTCGATGAGGAGCCGGACCGACCGCAGCCGGTTACTCGCTCAGATAGGCGTTCTTCAAATAGTACTGCTCCACCGAATTGGGTACATACCCCTCAACTCCTTCACGAATCGCCTCGAAGGAGACCGGCTCATAAAGGTAAATGAAAGGCGGGTCTTCGAACATCAACTGCTGCAGCTCCTGGTAGAGCACTGCACGGGCCTCCGGGTCGAATTCAGCGCTGATCGAGGTCAAATATTCGTCGATGGCCGGGTCAGACCACGCCGAATAGCTTTCGTTCATGCCCCCCAGGGCCCCGGTCAGACGCGGCAGGGCCTCACCCACCGCAGCCGACCAGCTGTCCCCGAAAAGCGGCGGCAGTTCCTTGGCCGCCTGGCGATCCCAGTAGACCCCGCTCTCCAAAAATTCGATCTCGCCCCCCTCCACGGCAATTCCAACTTCGCCCAGATAATTGGCAATCGCCTGGCACACATCCTCAAAACTGGTGTAGGCACCGATCGGACAGGCCATCCCGATCGAGAAGCCCTCTGGATAGCCCGCATCAGCCAGCAATGCACGCGCTTTCTACGGGTCGTAAGGGTACGGAGCCAGCGTTTCGTCGAAACCCAGGTTCCAAGGGGTCACAAACCCAGAAGAAAGCCGGGCGTTGCCCCCAAAAA
>JAPLGY010000594.1 GCA_026389955.1 Caldilinea sp.
GCCACTCTCTCCCTCCATCGTGCGTTGCCAGTTAGTCTCCAATTGGCGAAGCGCAGTGGGAATCACCTCCAAGATCAGCGGACGTGGCTCACCCCATAACAACGTATCCGCAATGTAACTGGCCCGCTCGCCAAGATCGAGCGCCGCTATCAAGTATTGTTTGAAGCTAGCGCGCAATGCCTCATCTTCGAGCAGATGCAACAGAATCATTGCCAGACGGCGACGCGGTGGATCCAGTGCAGGATCCCGCGCCGACTTGTGGGAGGAAAGCAGACGCCAAACATCCACCTTCGGATACGTCGACTCGAACTGGCTCACCAACCAATCCAATAGAGCAAAGGTAGCCTGGATTTTCTGAACATAGTAATTTTCAAGTGGCAGATCCAGGGCGGGGAGCAACGGGTCAAAGAGTTGCTCCGCATGTTGAAAAGCCCAGCGATCATGCCCGTAAGCCGAGGTAATCAACATGGTCCACGGGCGCATGCTGCGTGTGCGACCGGCCCGCCCCTTGCGCTGGATGAAGGCAGCACGCGTGTACGGCGTCTTGTGTTGGATGATGGCGCCAACTGTTGGATCGTTATAGCCAACTTCAAGCGTGCTGCTAGCAATGATCAGGTTCGCTCGATTGTCCACCCCCCCATACTGAGATGAAGTAATATCCAGGCGCAGACCACTTGTCAGGATGGTCGGATCATTGTGGATCATCGGGACAAAATACCAGTTCTGGCCCTGCTCGTAGCGGGCCTGGGCGTCACTCGCGGTGCGATCTACCCAAAGATACTGGCTATATGGCTTGACCGGGTTCTCGACCTCGCGTTCGATGTGGTACCAGCGATTGATCACATCGAGTTTGTCTGAAAAGGCAAAGACACGCTGCCCATAGGCACCGCCCGAAACACCGACCTCAGCACCAGCTTGGAGGGGATCGAGAATGCGGCAGATCAACATGGCTGTCCTCACCGAAGTCGAGAGCAGCGTTGTCCCGGAGACCGGATCACCCTTGAGGACGACGTTGTATTCGAGACCTTCTTTCACCAGTTCGCCATCGGCCGATGAAATGTAAACGACGTGAGCAACACAAATGCCGGTCAGGCGAGCAAAGAAGATATCTGCTTGGGTCAACGTCGCCGAGAGACCAACGATGCAGACACCCTGCTGCGTCTGTTGTCGGCGCAGGTAACGCCAGCGACGCAATAGATAAGCGACCTGGGCGCCATGGATACCTTCGTTGAGATGGATTTCGTCCATCAGGACCAGGCGCGCCGGACGGGTGGCACCGACCCCAAACAAATGGCGTTCGCCGGCGTGGGAGAGACGGCGGTTGAGCATCTCCGTTGTCGTAAAGAGAATGTCAGGCGGCTGCTGCACCATCTGCTGCCGTGTCAATAGTATGGTTGTTGAGTCGACGAGCGCACGACAGTCTTGGCAAGTCAGACGCGCATACCGGCCATAGATGGTCTGCTGGTTGTCCTCTTTTTCCAATTCCAGGTCAGCCTGCGACCACACCATCGTCTGTTCTCCGCAATCCGGACAAACTACATAGGGGCAGATATAGCCTGTCCGGTCGCGCGTACGGCGCCAGTTTTCGCTCCGTCGCTGGAGCACATCTGCGGCGGTGCGGGGAACATCGCCGTAATAGGCGCCGACCCGGATCGGCCGCTTACCCTGCTCGCGAAGTAGTCGATCCAGCTTACGCGCTTCAGTGAAAGTTTCCCGCAGTTGGTCTTTGAGTAGTTCCTTCCGGGGGTAGATAGCTAGCGCCTGAACCCAGTTTTCATCGGAGAGTTCGCCGGCAATTGCGGCCAGCGCAGGGATGTAGAACGACTTGGTCTTACCGGCTCCGGTGCCGGCCCCGATCACCACTGCGTTGTCTGCGCTGGTCCGCAGGTTGCGGAGAATACGCACCACCGACTGAGCCTGAAAGCGAGCAAGGGTAAGTTCTCCGCCCCGTTCTTGCAGCAAGGCGTGAATTGCAGCCATCAGGATCGGCTTTAGCTCAAGTGGTGCCAACTGCGCAAATAGATCCCCGGCAGTGACTTCGCGTTTAGGGAAGCGCCTACGCTGAAGAAGAAGTTTCATATCGCCGACAAGACGGTCGCCGGTTTGCCAGTCATCGACTGAAAAACGCTGTCGCAATAAAAACAGGGCACGGACGGTGTCTGCGAAGCGAGTCCGATACCGTTGTCCACCACCGCGGAATACCAGCTTGCGCTGTTCCAGATTGTCCAAAATCTGCTTACCGGTGACGCCAGCCTGCTGAGCTTCCACCCACAGTGAAGCTAGCTCTGGTGAATCGTCTTGCAGACGCTTGAGAAAATCAGGTAGACGCGCATTGAGGTTATCTCTAGCGCGGAGAGCACTTCGTTGCTAAGCCGGTTGAGTTTCTCTTTGGTCAGGGCCATATATTCACCAGTGCCTCAATTGCGGCACCATAATCTATATGCTCAACTTGAGAAGTGGGGCCAGTTCTTCGCGTTGACACCATTCCAGCAGGTCAGGTGACATGTCAGCGAGCGTTGCCCTCCCATTGCTGAGCTTGGTAAGAAACGCCGTCTGCTGTGCGTCTATCCCCGCCATGTTCTGCAGCATCGCCTCAAGTTGCCCTAGCTTAGTGTGAAAGGCGTTGACGTCACTCGGGCGTGCCGGAATTCGGTCTGCCAGCCGCTGCAAATCAGCCATAGTTGATTCAATGTCTGGCATGGCTGCTTGCATATGCGGGAGCAGCTTTGCAAAACGGGCGCGTTCACACGGCACATGCAGCTTTGTCGCCGCGTAGCGGCTCCAATACTGCTGCGTTCTATCTTCCAATGTACTCGCTGCACTCTGAATCCGAGCAAGTGCCGCATGTTGATTCTGACTGGCACTGTTTTGGAGTCGCTTGAAGTCAGCGATTTGAGCCTTCACTTCGGCAGTTAGTTGAAGCATCAGGTATTCCCTTCCACCGGCGCGTAGGGAGCAAGCAATGCCAGCAGGCAATCATAGCCCTGCACTGCCGCCTGGTATTGCTGCTCGGCATCTGACTGACTCCGCAGGTTATCGATCTGTTGGGCAAAGTCAGTGCGCTGCTCTGTCAGGGTGTGCTTGACATGGGCGAGGTAGCGGAGAAACTCACCACTGTCAGCATGCCAACGTGCAAAGTTGGCAGCAAGACCGGCCGTCTGCGCACAGCCCGCCGGCAAGGCCAACTGTTGTTCAAGTGCAGCCAACAGATCGCTGAACACTTGCGCCGTGATCTTGCCCGCGTAATCACGAAGAAAAGGGATATACGATTTTGGCGGAAAGCTTTTCACCTCGCGCAGTTCCTCAAGAGTCTTCTTGATGGCCCGAAAAGTAGCAACCGGGGATGAATCGGCGTCTATGTAGGCAGTCAGGTTAGTGTAGTCGCTGCTGAGATCCGTTTGGGCCGCCCGCCATGTCGCAGTACAGCCACGTTCAAGTGCTTCGTGTACGGCAATGGCACTGCTCCAGAGCGGGTCGTTGGTCTTCGGCTGCAATGGCAAGCGGGTGGGCTGCCAATTGCCCTGGGTAAAGTCATTCAGGACCGCAAGCGCTTTCGCCGCGTCCAGGAAGCGCACACTGGTGCTAGCGCCCTGCGGCCGGTTCAACAGTTGGAGCAGTTCCGTCCGGCAGCGGTGCACTGCTTTCGTAGCATCCACTTGTCGCATGAGAAGCTTCCACTCTTTGGGATGAGTATTCTTCATCCCCGTGCAAGTTTCCTCCCAGCGCGTCTCGGTGGATGCGGCACACATGGCGATCACTTGTTTATACAACTCCAAAGGATTATCTGCGGCTCTCGGGGTCAATTCCCCTGCGAGACAGGCAAGCAGTGTGCAGTTTTCCAGGAGGATGCCAGCCAGATAGTCCGACATGACCGGCATCTTGGTTGGTTCGCGCACGAACGCAACAAATCGCGGTTCCTGAACTCGCATCCAGTGACTGAGCGTAGCAAGATGCTCTCCATACTGTTCCGACGCGAGTACGTACTTCGGATCATTCAGATCGGCCAGTGCCTGTAGGACATAACGCAACTCGATATCGCTGCGTTCAAATTCCAATTGGAGGCGTCCCGGCGGTGCCGCACCGCTCTGCCCC
>JAPLGY010000274.1 GCA_026389955.1 Caldilinea sp.
TGCTCAGCCAGAGCTGTGCGCTGTCGTCGCCAGAAATCCAGAATTCGTAATTGCCGGTGACGGGGGGATGCAGATAGCTGCGCAACCGCTGACCGTACTGGTCGTTCCAGTCGCGCGGGCCCTGCAGGGTGCCGGTGAGAAGTTCTGTCCCACTGGGCTGGCTGGGGTAGCTCGGGGTGCTGGTCAGATCGGTCAGCGCTGTTCCTGGGAGACTGCTCCACCACTCACGCCGGAATACGCCGGTGCCATTGCCGGCGTGATAGACTGGCTGGCTTCCATCGAGCGTCCAGGGCTGTATGCTCAGCGCAGGTTTGCTGGCACAGAAATTCTTTGCCGATGAGGAGACCGGCACAGTCCAGACATCGAAGTGGGGGGACAGATTGGTATTGGTCAGATCACAGAGGATCTCCAGAACCTTATCGAGGCGTTTCGCATCGGTATCCAGGGCATTGATCTCGGCGCTGCTCATTTCCCGGTAGCGGCGCATCAACTGCGTCCACAGGTTCCAGTTGTGGGTGGGGAAGGCAAGCCGAATCTGATCCAGGAAGACGAGCATATGCCAGGGGCTGCCGGTGTTCCATTTATCGGTCACAGCCGGATCGTTGAGCATGGCGGCTGCATGGGTAAATCTGTCGTCATTGATGAGGCGCGAGACCCGAAAGAGTTTTTCCTGAATATAGAGTGACCAGAGATTGACGGTGGTTTCCACCCCATAGACATAGGACCAGGCGCCCATCTGGTAGTTATGGCCGAGTTCGTGCCAGGTCCCCCAGTTTGCTCCCCGGGTGTACATTTCTGGCGACGCCACGCCCCAGCCAGTATAGGCTTGTATGGGGAACCCCGAGTGGCCGTAACCTGCAGAGATCTGGATATCTTCGGCGATGCGGTGTTTGCCCATAGGGGATGTATGGGGCAGCGGGGCGTCGGGGGAGAGGCCGGAGAGATCGTTGGTTGCCCGAGCCACATCGTCGTAGTGCTGTGCGATCTGGACCATCTCATCGTAGGTACGTTGGGCGAGTTCGCTGGAGGGTGCATGGGCGACAAAATAGTGGCTCTCGATTTCACCGAAAGGGGTCGGGGAATTGCGGACTGCGAGCCACTGGGTCTCGGTGGTCTCTCCGAGTTTGAAGTAAGGTTCCAGGACCGCATTTTCGACCGTGACGGTGAGGGTTTTGTCGATGCTGGCATCGGAGCGCAAGATGACGGGGCCGCCGTACGGCGTGCGCACCTGGTTGACGCCTGGCACCAATTTGACATTCATGGCAATGCTTGGAAAGCGTTTCAACGCCCCATCTCCGACGACGTTGGTGGAGGACATCGAGAGGAAATCGGTCTGCTGGCCAAGCTGGACAGAGACATTCTGCAGCTCGTTTTGGGTGGCGCCTGTGACGGTGAGGGTGATCACCGTGTTGGGGGGAGCATAGAGGCCTGTGCTCTGCCAGTTGTGGGGTGGAGCTGCCATACGCAGGTAGCCGTGATCGCGGAAGTTCAGGTGAAAGGTGACGGTTTTGCTGGCACGCACGGCGCCTGCTCCGACAGCTCCGGGATAGATGGCTGCATCGCGGTAGGCCGCGGCTGGCACGACAAAGGGGGGCTGCATGCGGGCCACGCGG
>JAPLGY010000592.1 GCA_026389955.1 Caldilinea sp.
TTGAGCTTGGTTATGGCAACGAGTCAAGCCGCGTCTTCACCGGTCGTGTGCAGAGTGTCGATGCTGGGCTCTCACAGATTCATATCGAGGCGCTGAGCGATTTTTCTGCACTCATCAAGGCACGGGTCAATTTGGTGTACAAAAAACAGACAGCCGGTGCCATTGTCGAGAACTTGTTGGGGCGCTTCAATATCGAAAAAAGCAAGGTGGAGCCCGGTATAAACTTTCCCAGTTACACGCTAAGTGCCGGTCGTACAGCCTGGGCAAATCTCCGTCAGTTGGCAGAACAGTGCGGTTTTGATTTTTACGCCGATGTCCAGGATCAGGCAGTCTTCGCTGCCTACCGCCCTGCCAAAACCCATGAATTTCAGTATGGATCTCATATTCTGGATTACACCTGGGCAAGCCTGGCAGATGCGTTTGTGGGAGTAGAAGTCTGCGGCGAAAGTCCGTCCGGGCAAGGTCAGGGCAATGATGCCAGCGTCTGGCTGACCAAAAAAGAGGTCAAGGGTACAGCCGGGCGCACCCGTGGAAAAGTGTTGCGCCTTGTCGATCCGACTGCCCGCACACCCAGTATGGCGCGTGAAATCGCAGGCAATCAGTGGCAGCGGTACAAAGCACAGGCAAAGGGTCAACTCTCTCTGCTTGGCACACCCGAAGTCGGGCTGGGCGATGCCATCCAGCTGAGCAAGACGCCGCCTGCCCATCGCGGGCAGCTGCGGGTGACTGGCGTACGGCATCGTTTGAACATGGAAAGCATTGTTGGTGTCATGAAGCGGGTGGCGGAACAGGAAGTGCAGCGCATTCTGACGACAGAATTGGGCATTGTGACAGCCGTCTTTCCCCACTCGGACGAGAATGATAAAGATAACTATCACTGTTCGGTCAAACTCAAGCAGCATAAGCGCCCTGATGGGCAGGCGCTGGAACTGCGCAATGTGCCTGTTGCGACGCCGTATATGGGGTTGGTCTGCATACCCAACATCAACGACCTGGTGCTGGTCAACTTCATCGGTGGGGACATCAATGCGCCGATTGTCACCGGACGCCTCTACAACGACGCTGACCGACCCCCTCAGAACAAAAAGAATGAATTCCTGCTCCAACACAAGCTTGATGCCGGGGGGAGCATCAAGCTGGACAACAAAGGGCGCATTTTGGCGGCCAGCAAAAATGAGAAAGAAACCCTGACTCTGGACGACGATCAGATTGAACTGGTTGCTGATGCGTTCAGCCTGGTAATAGATGCCAAGGCCAAGAAGATCACAGTTCGGTCGGACAAAAAGAAGGAGGGAGGAAGCATCAAGCTGGACGACAAAGGCGTGATCACGGCAACGAGCAAAAATGAAAAAAATACGGTGACGGTCAAAGATGAGCAGATTGCGTTGGTCACAGAAAAGCTGAGTCTCATCATCGATGTGAAGGGTGAAAAAATTGTGATCCACTCGGACAAAGATGTGGAGTTGAACGCCAAGCAAGGAAAATTGACGTTGTCTGCTCGCGAAGTTGAGATCAAGGCTGACACCCACATGAAACTGACTGCACAGCAGAATATCGACCTGAAGGCGACCAGCCAATGCACCGTCGAAGGTACGGCAGGTGCTACGCTCAAAAATGCTGCTGCCCAGGTTGCATTGAATGGCCCAAGTGTGAACATCAACAATGGCGCGCTGGAGATTACCTGATGCCTGGCTATTTGCTGACAATCAATTGTGTGGTCACCTGCGTGCATGGCGGGCAGGCCAAACCGACGGCACCCAACCCACGCGTGAAGATCCAGGGAACACATGTCCCCATGCCATCGCCGCCGATGATGATCGCTGGCTGCAGCATGGCCGTTCCGCCGCCAGCCGGTCCCGGGCCCACGCCATGCCTGACGGCTAATTTTCTGCCGCCAACTGGCACAGTGCGTGTCAAATCGATGGGGCAACCACTGCTCTGCCTCTCCAGTACAACAGCCCCCTGTGTGACAACGCCGCCCTCCCCGCCAGCACCGCTGCTGCCAGTTGCGTTTGCCGGGCAGGTGCGGGTGAAAGGACAGTAACCCAAATGATGACCGACCTGATGCTGACACGCCGTGCGCTGGAAAGCCTGAGTGATGATCGTATCGCCGTCGACCTGCAGAGCGCCAGCGGCGACCTGCGTCTGGCCAGCGGCCGCGCAAA
>JAPLGY010000061.1 GCA_026389955.1 Caldilinea sp.
CAGGACCAGGTCGTCGTCATCACGGCGGACGACATCACGGTCACCGACTTCGACGGAGCCCCCGTCGAGACGACGCCATACACCGTCGACTGGGACCTGTCGGCCGCCCAGAAGGACGGTTTCGAGTGGTACATGCTGAAGGAGATCGCCGAGCAGCCCAAGGCGGTCGCCGAAGACTCCCCCTATGGCATCTATCTTCACAGCCTTGTCGATCCAATTGAGTCGATCCTCCAGGCCAACTGGGGACGCTCGGTGGCGTTGGTGTTGAGTGGCAATGGGGTGGCTACAGCGGTGCGTCATTTTGCAGGCGCCCATGCTTTGTCGATCGCTGTCAGCCATACTGCGATTACGGAACTGCGTCGCCAAGATGACATGTGGTCGTTGATCTACGTCAACCGTCGCGAACACCTGCCAGTAGCCCAGGCACCTGTTCTCCATCCCCGTGTCAGCTCCTCTGGACTCGACCAAGGCAGTGAGATCACACAGGACATTCTGCGTGTGGTATCTGCCTACGCACACAGTCCGCAGGGCCGGGAGACCCAGGTGGACGCGTTGTATGCTTTGCGCATGCAACATTTTTTGAAGTTTGCACAGCTTCCGAAAGAAAGCTGTGTGCTCGACGTAGGCACAGGCAACGGTCAGCTCGCGCTTCTGCTGGCCGAGGGAGGCGCACGTGAAGTGATCGGGGTCGACATCAGCCCGGCAATGTTGGAGTCTGCTGAACTTACCCGTTTGCTCAGCGGATCTTCTGCTGCTGCCCGTGTGAACTTTCGACTGGCTCCTGCACATGCCTTGCCTTTTCGTGACGAACGTTTCGATGCGGTCGTTTGCCGGCTGGTGCTGCACCACAGCCACCAACCGCAGGCTATCCTGGCAGAGCTGGCCCGTCTGCTCAAACACAAGGGCATCTTGGTTCTGGCGGACCTGCTCAGCGCCGAGGATCCGGTCAAACGCGCGACACAGAATGCTATCGAGGAGCGCCGGGATTCCAGCCACGTCACGGTGTTCAGCCTCGAACAGGTACGTCGTTTGGTGACTGCGGCCGGCTTGCAACTCGATGCAGAACAGGCTGTGACCTTTGAACGCAATTTGGAGGAATGGTTGAACGAAATCCAGACGGACGCAGGCGCGCGCAGTGTGGTGCGAGAAATGGTCGAAGCCGGGCTGGAGACAGATGCGGCCGGTTTGAATGTCCGACGGCAAGCCCACACACTGTTTTTTGAACAGCGACTTTTTTATGTCAAAGCGGTCAAACCATGACCGTCGTGGGGCGTTCGAGTCGAGGCTGTTGACGGGCATCGCTGTCTGCCGTCAGATTCACTCGGGGAGCGACAGTCGGCGGGCATTGACCAGCCTTTGTAAGTCATGCACCGGCATCAACAAATTGGCCCCACGCGCTCCTGCGCTCACCGCGATCGCTTCAAAGCGGCCAGCGCGATCGTCCAAATAGATGTCAAAGCCTTTGTTGATCAGTGCCAGTGCACTGATGCCGCCAGCCTGCAGACCGGTCAATGCCTCCGCTTGCTCGCGTGTGGCCATGCGGGCTTTCTTGAGATGGGCCGCCCTGGCAAATGCCCTGAGATCGAGGGTGATCGGGCCTGGCACGATCACCAACATCGGCTTGCGGCGCGGTTCATCGCTGAGAACGACCAGCGTCTTGAAGACCTGCTGGGGAGGCAGCCCGATGGCCTCTGCGACTTCAACAGCCGAGTGAACGCCAGCGTCGTAGTCGTAAAGAAACAATTGGTAACGAATTTTTTGGTTGTCGAGCAGTCTTGTGACATTATTTTTGAAGGGCTCAACCATCGCGCGCTCCATCCGGTGTCTGACCTGCCTTTTCTGCGGGCAAAAAAAGATACAGCCCGGCAGTCTAGCGCTCTCTTGCGAGCAACGCAAGCCGGACAGGGATGAATGTGGGGCTGATCTCGCCCAGGGCATGTAGAAAGGGGGTTCGGCGTTGATCTCTCCAGAGATGTTCGGAGGAACAGCTGTCCTGTTGTTGGTGTTGTTGGGAGGGGGCTGGCTGGCCACAACGGTGCAAAGCAGACGCCACAACCAGAGAATGACAGAACACTTTGCCGCCGGTTTGCGCAGCCGAATGGTCCTGACGCAGACTGTTTCGTCTCGTGGGTTTGTCGCGCATCTTGTCCCACCGCCAGAACCATTTCACCAGATCGAGGTGAGGTGCCGCACAGTGGTGGCGGTTGACCCTGTCAGACTGTTTTTTTACTGGATGCGTGGCCAGGACGACCATCTGACTGTGCGTGGCCAGCTGCGTGAGCGCCCTGTCGCTGAGCTTCTCTGGGAGCGTGGCCGTATCCCCGAGCGAGCTTTGACGGGACGAGCCCATACAACCCTGTGGCAGCGACGATACTCCGAACTGCTGGCCAGCGAATATGCAGTGCGCGGCGCCGATACAGGGGCGATCGAGCATGTCTTTGTCGATCTGCAGGCACGTTTTGGGGGGCTGCTGCGCCGGGTCAGCCTGGTGGCAGACCGCGAGGAGTGGCAGCTTGAAGTCGTCTTGAAAAGCAGCGAGCTGCGTGCGGCGGATACGCCAGCGTTGATGATCACATTGTGCAGTTTGGCGCGCGCTGCGCTGCCGCACCTCATCCGGTCGTCTGCTGTTTTGGGATGAGTTGTGCTGCGTGGTGTGCGATGTCTATTCAAATCAATCCGAGGAGAAAAGTGAAATGGCAGTGAAGCATGTTCGGCTGGGCAAGCATGGAGCCCTCGTCAGCAATTTGTGTCTGGGTACGATGAATTTCGGCTGGGTGACCGCCGAAGAGGAAAGCTTTCGGATCATGGAGCGGGCGCTTGAGCTGGGGATCAATTTTTTTGACACGGCAGATGTCTATGGCCGGGGGATCCAGCATGGAGCGACCGAAGAGATCATCGGACGTTGGTTTGCACAACAGGGCGGGCGGCGGGAAGCTGTTGTTTTGGCCACCAAAGTCTATAACCCGGTGACGCGCCAGGGAGCCAGGCCAGAGCCCAATACTGACGGGCGCAGCCTGTCAGCGTACAAGATTCGCAAGCACTGTGAGGGCAGCTTGCGCCGGCTGCAGACCGAATGGATCGATCTGTATCAGATGCACCATGTCGATCGCGAGTGTCCTTGGGACGAAACGTGGCAGGCGTTCAGTGCGCTGGTCAACCAGGGCAAAGTGGTGTATGTGGGGTCGAGCAATTTTGCTGGTTGGGACATCGCGACCGCCTGCCAGGAGGCAGCCCACCGTCATTTGACCGGTCTGGTGAGCGAACAGAGCATCTACCATCTGGACAACCGGATGATAGAGCTGGAGGTGATTCCTGCCTGCCGTCACTATGGACTGGGATTGATTCCGTGGAGCCCGCTGGGCGGCGGGCTGCTTGGGGGAGCATTGGAAAAAGCTCAGGCTGGGCGGCGGATGAATGCGGAGTTTGAGCAGCGGGTCGGACAGAAACGCTCCCAGTTGGAGGCCTACGAAGCCCTCTGTCGCTCGCTCGGCGAGGAACCAGGCGCTGTTGCTCTGGCCTGGCTGTTGCACAATCCAGCGGTCACAGCCCCAATCATCGGGCCGCGTACAGTCGAGCAATTAGAAAGCGCTGTGCGGGCGACCGAGATCGTGTTGAGCCCAGAGACGCTGGCAGAACTGGATCGGATTTTTCCAGGACCGGGCGGTGAGGCACCCAAGGCATACGCCTGGTAGCACGGTGACAGACTGACACCTTCCGGTCGAACCGGCGCAACAGCGCATGCTGTCTGTCAACAGGTGTGTTGGCGACATGGCTGTTGCGCCATACACCCGTTCAAGCAACATAAGCAGGTCGGGGGCGTCAGACGCCGCAGTGAGGAGCCGCCCCAACAAGTGGTCTCGACGATCGTGGGTGGCTCCAGTCGTCGAATCAGACGGTCATGCCATAGAAGATGACCAGGCTGAGCAAAAAATATTTGTGAGGATGTCAACTCAAGCTTATGATAGAATTTTGACATGACAAACCAATCTGAAATCAACACAAAAGCAAAGAGTGCTCCCAAGAAAAGCACCGTTCGGCATAAACGGGTGGCTGAAACACTGAACGCTCTCTGTACCTGAAGGAGCAAACCGACCATGAGTGCCATGCGTATTGCACGTGACACAACTCAAAAAATCCACACAAATATGGCGCTTGTGTGCGCGGACCCACTGCATGTGAAAGTCGAAGATGCGGCCACATTGCCCGTCCTGTTGCAGCAGATTGCGGCCGAGGTCATGGGCCAGCAGATTGTCTATGTGCAGGCCGACGGCAGCGAGCAGCGCCAATCCTACGCCGAGTTGCTGGAATCCGCAGAACGCATTCTTGCTGGTCTGCGACGGCAAGGTCTCCAGCCTCAGGCCAGGGTGATCTTGCAATTGCGCCACAACCAGGACGTGCTGCCTGTCTTCTGGGCTTGTCTGCTTGGCGGTTTTACCCCATTGATTACCGCTGTGCCGCCCACCTACGGCACGACAAACAGCGAGCTGGAACGGCTGAAACAGATCTGGCGGCATCTGGAGCAGCCTCTGATTGTGACAGATACCGTCCCCCAGGCGGTTGTGCGCGATCTAGATCGCTGGCTGCCGGTGACGCCCAACCAGATAGTCAGCGTTGAAACGCTGCGCGAGCATAGCCCTGATCCGCTCCATCATCTGGCCCTGCCCGACGACATAGCATTGTTCAGCCTGACCTCTGGCAGCACAGGTGCACCCAAACTGATCCCGTTGACCCACCGCAATTTGCTTGCGCGTGCCCGGGCGGCCAACCACAACTGCGGCCATACCCGCCAGACCGTCTCCCTGAACTGGCTGCCCCTGGAGCATATCGGCCCCATCTCCGATCTGCATCTGCGCGCTGCGGTGTTGGGCTGCAAACAAATTCTGGTGCCCAAAACGATGGTGGCAGGCAATCCACTCCAATGGTTGCATCTGATTGATCACCACCGTGCCACCTACAGCGCCTCTCCCAATTTCGTTTTTGCGTTGATCAACAGCACGCTGGAAAAAATCGCCAGTGATGTCTCCCCAGCCTGGGATCTCTCCTGTGTGCAGACCCTGCTCTGTGCCGGTGAAATGGTCTCGCCGGAAACCATGGAAACATTTTTGT
>JAPLGY010000381.1 GCA_026389955.1 Caldilinea sp.
GCTGCGGTCGCTGCGCCAGGCTGGCTCATAAGCGCTGAAACGCAGCGTCAGTGTGACGGTGGTTCCTTCGACGCGAAACTCGCTTGGCTGTTCCATCTGGATCGTGCAGCCAGCGGGAGGGTCCGAGCCTGCCACCCGTTCTCCTGCCCAGCCTGCCAGCTCAGCTGCCAAGGAGTCGACCGAAAAATTGAGCGGCAACCTCACCCCACAGCTGGCGACCACATGGTCGTGCATGGCGTCGTCGGTGAACGTTGCCAGCCGCCGCAGGCTGGGCAGCAGCTGGTCAAAGGCTTTTTCTCGCCCGACGTTGAAACGGTCGGCATAGCGGCTGAGCCAGTTCCAGAAATCGACGGCGACTGTCGCGACCCCGGCATCTGGCCCAGCGGTGTGTGCCATCGGCTGTGTCGCCTCCAGCTCGACCCACAGCCGTCCTTTGTAGCCCAGCGTCACGCGGCTCCAGTGGCTGGGTTCGCCGACGATGCAGGCTGCCGGGGGGGGCTCGCGGAGACCGTCGAAGCGGTCGCGCAGAAAACGAGCCCCTTTGCTGCTGGCGGCCTCCTCTTCGACCGCCCCGGCGACGACCAGACGTATGCCCTGTGCGTGGGCCCAGGCGCTGCCCACCCGCGCTGCCGCTGTCACGAAGGTCGCCAGCGGCCCCTTGGCGTCTACGCTGCCCCGCCCGTAGAGCAGCTCTCCCTCCGGAGACGGCTCAACCCGGACCGGGATGGTGCCAGGGACGGTGTCGATGTGGCCGAGCAGCAGAAGAGTCCGCTCTGCCTGCACAGCGCCCAGCTCCCCCACCGCGTTGCCGGCGGCGTCGACAAAGGCCCGATCGTAGCCGGCCGCGCGCATCTGCTCCACCAGCCAGCGGCTGGCTCTGGCTTCCTGGTGCGAAAGTGAGGGAATCGACACCAGTCCCTGCAGCAGTGCGACCGCCTCTGCTTGCGTCAGGCTCATGGCCGCGCTGCCTGCGCGGCCAACACGCGCGCCGTTGCCGCAACGCCCACCTCGACCTCCTCTTTTGTGATTGTCAGCGGTGGCAGGAACCGGAGCACGTTGGGTCCTGCCGGCAGCGCCAGCACACGCTCCTCCGCCATCAACGCCTTGAGGGCGGGCCCCGCCTTCTGGCGCAGCTCCACAGCCAGCATCAGCCCCACCCCGCGAACCTCCCGCACCAGCAGATTGCCGGCCAGTTCCTCGCGCAGCCGGCGCAGGAAATAGTCCCCCATCTCCGCTGCACGTTCGACCAGCCGCTCCTCAGCGTAGGTCTGCAGCGCCGCCAGCCCGGCAGCACAGGCCAGCGGGTTGCCCCCAAAGGTGCTGCCATGGGCGCCCAGGTACAGCGTTTCCTGCACAGTACGGGTGTAGGCGACCGCTCCCATCGGAAAACCGGCCCCCAGCCCCTTGGCCAGGCAGATCAGATCGGGCCGCAGGCTGTGGTGCTCGAAGCCAAACCAACGCCCGGTCCTTCCGAAGCCGGTCTGAATTTCGTCGACCACCAACAAGGCTCCCCGCTCCTGGCAGAGCTGCTGCACCCCCTGCAGGAATTCGCTGTCCCCGATGTTGACCCCACCCTCCCCTTGTACAATCTCCAGAAAAACAGCAGCGATGCTGGTGTCCAGCGCCTCGTCAACCTTGGCCAGATTGTTGTAGGGCAGATGGACCGTGTCTGGCAGCGGAAGAAAAGGCTCGCGGTATTTTTTTTCCCAGGTCAAGGAGAGTGCCCCCACCGTCCGCCCATGAAAGGCGGAACGGAAGGCGATCGCGCGTGTGCGGCCAGTGGTCAGCCGGGCAAACTTGAGGGCCCCGTCGATCGCTTCTGCCCCGCTGTTGGCCAGGAAGATGTGGCAGAGGTGCGGGGGCAGCACGTCAGCCAGCCGAGCTGCAAAGCGGGCGCGCACATCGTTGTACAGAAAATTGGGGCAGGAGATCAACGTCTGTGCCTGTTCGGCGATCGCCTTGCTCAACGCCGGGTGGCAGTGGCCCAGCATCGTCACCCCCTGGGCGGCTGTCAAGTCCAAATAGCGTCGGCCGGTGCTGTCGTAGAGCCAGCAGCCTTCCCCACGCACGATGACGGTCTCGTCGCGTCGTGCCGTCGTTCCGCCCAGCAGGCTCTCCTCGACCGCAGCCAGATTCATCGCGGCTCCTTCCTTGATCATCTTGTCACCTCTTTGTTCGTCGGTTTGGGCGCTGTCACGCGGTCGGATCCGGGTTCCACCAACAAGGCCCTTTGTTCTGGCGCGCCGCCGCTGCACGCGTTCGGATCTCTTCCAGCTGGGAGGTCGACAACGGGCGGAAGGTCTGTGCGGCGGCAAACGCCTGGTCTTGCTCGTTGGGAAAGCTGAGCCCCAGCAGTGTCACATCTGGATCCAAGGTCAGCGTGTAATGCAGACACTACTCCACGCGCAGACGTGGCAGCAGCGCTGCCGCATCGTCGACCCCCCCCGAGGAGAGTTTGCCGCGTGGGCGCAGCTGCAGGGGCTGGTTGTACCCTGCCGTATCCCCCAGCAGCTTGCCGGCGCCAAAGGTTTTGAAACAGATCGTCCCCACCCCGTGGGCACGTGCCAACGGCAGTGTCTCTGTGATGTACCGCTCGTCGACAAAGGGGCCCACTGGAAACAGGGCAATGTCACACAGGCCTGCCTCGATCGCTGCTTTCAACACCCTTGGATCGTGCGAGGAAATCCCCCCAAAGCGGGTCTTTCCCGCCCGAATACAATCTCGCAGCTGGTCGAAACCTCCCCCTGGGGCCGCCAGCTGCTCGAAGATCGCCAGATCCGAGAGTCCATGGAAGACAAACGCATCGGTATAATCCAGCTGCAGACGGCGCAGCGAGTCTTCGATTTGAGGAGCCACCGGGGCCAGCAGGTCGTCGAGTTTGGAGACGACAAACAGCTGGTCGCGTACTCCTTTCACTGCCGCGCCGACGATCTGCTCCGAATACCCGTCTTCGTAGCCGGGAGCCGTGTCGATCACGTTCAACCCTGCATCGATGGCACGGCGCAATGTCGCCACACAGGTCTCCAACGGAAGACTGCGGTCGGCCAGATCGCCTATCCCCAGAACAGTTGCGGTGAACCCTGTGTGCCCCAGCTCCCGCCGAGGCCTAAACTGTGCAGAGAGAGCCATTGTTTCCCCCTTTTTGGAACCGATTTAGCCTATCTGGGTGCCGCCGCCGGCCAGGGCCGCCGTGATCGGCGCCGCCACACGTCCATCGGCAAAGATCACCTTCTGCACGCCTTCTTGGAGTGCCTCGACCGCGCCCATGACCTTTTTTTTCATTCGTCCTTCGGCAAACTGCATGAAATCGTTTGCCCGGGTTTTGGGGATCTCCCGAATCAATGTCGTCTCATCAGGGAAGGTGCGCAGCAGACCCGGCACACTGCTGAGAATGATCAACGCTTCAGCGTGGAAGGCGGCAGCCAACATGGCAGCTGCACGGTCGCCGTCCACGTTGATCGCTTCCCCTTGGGTAGAGGCGGCGGGCGGTGTCAAGACTGGGAAGTAGCCGGCATCGAGCAAAGTGCGCAGCAGAGGGGTGTTGATCCGTTCAACGGTGCCGGTCCAGTCGTCGCGCAGCACCATCCGTTTGCCGTCCACCCGCACGCGCAGCGTCTCTTTGCGGGTTCCCTCAAAGATGCGGCCGTCCAGCCCGCTCAGCCCGACCGCGTTGATGCCGGCGATCTGCAGCTTTTCGACCCACATTTTGTTGAGCTGGCCGCAATAGACCATTTCAAAGATCTCCAACGTGCGGCGGTCGGTGCGTCGGCTGACGTAACCGCTCTCGCTGGTGACAAACTGGGGCGGGTGGCCGAGCGCTTCGGCGATTTCGTTGGTTGTTTCGGCGCCGCCATGAACGAGCAGCAGCTCGCGGCCTGCACCCCGCAAATGGACGAGGTCAGCGACAATCGCGTCGATGTTCAGATCCTGGCCCCCCCCTGCTTTGATCACAATCATGGCAA